>NZ_JBQJIM010000014.1:0-276703 GCF_052078295.1 Crossiella sp. CA198 | reverse complement strand
GATCGCGCAACGACTCAACCGCAGACCACGCATGACACTGGGCTGGGACAACCCAGCCCAGCGCATGCATACGCTCCTGGCCCAGCATCGCTAGCCCACCGTGACGCAACAACCGCTAGAAACCACCCAACGGCCAACACGCCGGGGAGGGTTGAACCCCTCGCGCGTGTTGGCCGTTGTGGACGGTGTGTTGGCCGGAATGGGTCAGCGGGTTGGGCGTGGTGGGTGGGTCAAGTGGACGGTTCGGGAAAGCGCGTCTGCTGCCGCTTTCCTTGATCACCGTGACGGCGCGTTCTGGCATGATGTGGGTATGTCGACTTCTCGGCTCGCCACCGTGCGCGGGCGCGCGTTGCGCTGTCTGGTCTGCGGGGACCGGGAGTTCTGGTCCCGTGAGGTGAAGCTCAACAGCACTGGCGCGGAGTTCCTCGGCCTGGCCTGGGCCAACCGGTCGGCACTCGGCCTGATCTGCGAATCGTGCGGCTACGTGCATTTGTTCGCGGGCAAGCGTCCGGAACCGTGGGACCCGGAGCAGGGATACCCGCCGGGCACCAAGACCGACTGAACGGCGAGCCCGAGCCGGTCGCCGCCGCGGTTGCCCGCGACCAGTTCCAGCTCGGGCTCCGCCGCCCGCGCGAGCGTTGGCCGTGGTGGGTGGGTCACATGGGGTCTACCTCCGTCAGGTCGCCGTCCAGGTGCAGCCAGCGGGTGATGCCCAGGCCGCGCAGGAACGGGATGTCGTGGCTGGACACCACCAGCGCGCCCGCGTAGGCGGTCAGCGCCTGGGTGAGCTGGGCGACGCTGGCCAGGTCCAGGTTGTTCGTCGGCTCGTCCAGCAGGAACAGCTGTGGGGCGGGTTCGGCGAGCAACAGGGTGGCCAGCGTGGCCCGGAACCGTTCGCCGCCGGAGAGGGTGCCTGCCCGCTGCTCGGCTTTGCGGCCGCGCAGCAGGAACTTGGCCAGCTGGGCCCGGATCGACTGCGCCGAGGCCTCCGGCGCGGCCGCGGCCACGTTGTCGATCGTGGACAACCGGTCGTCCAGGACATCCAGGCGTTGTGGCAGCCAGCGCATCGGCACCTTCAGCGCCACCTCCCCGGACACCGGCGCCAGGGTGCCCGCGATGGTGCGCAGCAAGGTCGTCTTGCCGGAGCCGTTCGCCCCGACCAGCGCGATCCGCTCCGGCCCGCGCAGGTCCAGATCGAGCACCGGACCGTTGCGCAATTCCACTGTGGACAGTCGCAGCACCTCGCGGCCGGGCGGGACCTCGGTGTGCGGCAACCGGATGCGGATCTCCTCATCCACCCGCACCGCCTCCTCGGCCTCCTTGACCCGGTCCTTGGCCTCGGCCAGCTTCTCCAGATGCATGTTCCGGTGCTTGCCGGCCGAGACCTCCGCGGCCCGTTTCCGGTTGCCCATCACGATCTTGGGCTCCCGTTTCTGCTCACTCATCTTCTGCCCGTACCGCTGCCGCCGGTCCAGCTTGGTGCGTGCCTCGACCAGTTCCCGCTGCTGCCGCCGCAAATCCTGCTCGGCCGCGCGCACCAGGCGCTGCGCGGTCTCCTGCTCGGCGGCCACCGCGGCCTCGTAGTCGGTGAAATTGCCGCCGTAGTACCGGACCTCGCCCTCGCGCAGGTCCGCGATCCGGTCCACCAGGTCCAGGAGTTCCCGGTCGTGCGAGACCACCACCAGCACCCCCGGCCAGTCCGCTACGGCGCGGTGCACCAGGCGGCGGGCACGAAGGTCCAGGTTGTTGGTCGGTTCGTCGAGCAACAGGACCGGCGGCCGTCGCACCAGCAGCGCGGCAAGCGCGAGCAGGACGGACTCACCTCCGGAGACGGCTCCGACGGTGCGGTCGAGGTCGAGGTGGCCGAGGCCGAGCCGGTCGAGGGTGGCCCTGGTGCGTTCCTCGACGTCCCAGTCCTCCCCGACGGTCCCGAAGTCGGCTTCGGTGCCGCGACCGGATTCGATCGCCGCGAGGGCTTGGCGCTGCGCCGTGATACCGAGTACGTCATCAATCCTCCTGGTGGCGTCCAGCGTGATGGTCTGCGGCAGGTAGCCGAGTTCGCCGGTGATGCTGATCGACCCGGAGGCCGGGGTCAGCTCACCGGCCAGCAGCCGCAGCAGGGTGGATTTCCCGGAACCGTTGACCCCGATCAGCCCGGTGCGGCCTTCGCCGATGAGCAGGTTGAGGTCGGTGAAGACGGAATCCCCGTCCGGCCAACGGAATCCGAGCGCGGAACACACAATGGATGCGCTCATGCGCACCTCCCGGGCAGTCGTCGCGAGAAAAGAAGGGGGCGACGGGCGAGCGCACGGCGACGGCACAACTCAGGAGGGAGGCAACGCGTCCAAGAAGGGAGCGGCCAGGTCCGAGCACGGGCGGAGGCGGACATGCCTCAACGTCGCGGTGACTCGCAACCTCAGCCGGTCAACCTGCACTCCCTGGGACGGCAATGGGACGCGTTCCACGTTAAGACCGCCCGGATCGCGCCGCAACCCCATTTCGCTCAGTCCACATGAGACGATGCTCGCCGTGCTGGATCACGGCCTGCCGACCCCGGTCGGGTTTGTCCTCGGCGGCGGCGGAAGCCTGGGCGCCATCCAGGTCGGCATGCTCCGCGCGCTGGCCGAACACGGCATCCGCCCCGACCTGGTGATCGGCACCTCGGTCGGTTCGGTCAACGGCTCGCTGCTGGCCCTGGACCCGGAGCACGCGGCGGGACGACTCACCCGGATGTGGGCGAGGATGACCCGCTCCCGGGTCTTCCCCGGCGGCCCGCTCAAGCAACTCCGCACGCTGCGAGCCGGGCGCAACCACCTGTTCCGCAACACCGGCCTCGCCGAGGTGCTCGCCGAAGGACTGGACGGTGCGACCCGGTTCAGCGACCTCGCACTGCCCTTCGGCGCGGTCGCGGTGGACGCCGTCACCGCGTTGCCGGTGCTGCTGCACGAAGGTGACCTGGTCCCGGCGATCCTGGCCAGCGCCGCCATCCCCGGCATCTACCCGCCGGTGCGCATCGGCGGGCAGGTGCTCTACGACGGCGGCGTGCTGGCCAATGTGCCGGTGCGGCAAGCGCTGAGCATGGGCGCGAAATCGCTGATCGTGCTGGACTGCGCCTTCCCCGGCCACCTGCCCGGCGTGCCCGGCTCGCTGCCGGAGACCCTGCTGTTCTGGGCCACCCTGGCCACCCGCAACCAGGCCGTGCTGGAGGCGACCCGCTGCGCGGAGTTCGCGCCGATCGTCTACCTGCCCGGCGCCCCGGCCCGCCCGGTCACCCCACTGGACTTCCGGTTCACCAGCGAGCTGATCGCCAGCTCCTACGCCGAGTGCACCGAGTTCCTGTCCCGGCTGCGGGTGGACGGACCCGGACTTTACGGACATCCCGCGGGGCCGTCGCCCGGCACCCCCTGACCCCTCTGGTTGTCTGGACCACATGGGGAGAAACGCGCTGCTGGTCGCGCTTGGGGTGGATTCCTTCGGCACCGGGGTGTTCCTGCCGGTCAGCGTGCTGTACCTGACCTTCGTCATCGGCCTGGACCTGCCGACCGCCGGGATCATCGGCGCCGCGGGCACCGCGGTCGGCCTGCTCGTGCCGCCGCTGGCCGGGCACCTGGTCGACCGGTGGGGGCCGAGGGCCGTGCTGGTCACCGCCCAGTTCGTGCAGGCGGCCGGCGCGGTGTTGTACCTGGTCGCGACGAGTGTGCCGGAGGCGTTCCTGGCCGCGGCACTGCTGGCGGCCGGGCAGCGCGGGTTCTACTGCTCGGTGTTCGTGCTCATCGCCGACCTGTCCACCGAGATCGTCAAGGACAAGCCGTTCGCGCTGGCCGGGGTCACCATGTCGGTGTGCTTCGGCGTGGGCGGCGGGGTGGCCGGACTGCTGATCGGGCAGGGCGAGTGGGCCTACCGGCTGGTCGCGGCGGGCAACGCGATCAGCTTCCTGGTGTGCGCGGCCATCCTGCTGCGCTACGTCCGGCCGGTCGCGCACCTGCCCAGCGCGCCCGGCGACGGCGGATTCCGGCTGCTGCTGCGGGACCGGCCCTACCTGGGCCTGATCCTGGTCAACTTCGCCTTCGCCCTGGCCGGGGACCTGTTCGTGCTCGGCGTCCCGGTCTACCTGCGCCTGGTGCTGGACGCCCCGGCCTGGACGATCGGCGCGGTCATCATCGTCAGCACCGTGTTCCGGCTGTTCTTCCAGGTCGCGGTGGTGCACTGGCTGCGCGACATCCCGCGCACCACCGCGCTGCTGGGCGCCGGAGTGCTGTGGATCTGCTGGGCGCTGGCCGCCGCGGCCGCGCTGCTGGTGCCCGCGCCGTGGCAGCTGCCCTACCTGCTGGCGATCACCCTGATCTACTGCGCGGCCGCCCTGGTGCACGCGCCCACTTCCACCGCACTGGCCGAGGCCAGTGCCCCACCCGGCAGGCGCGGCCGGTACGTGGCCACGTTCCAGTACTCCTTCGGCGTGTCCAACGTGGTCGCACCCGCGTTGATCGGCCTGACCGCCTTCGGCCCGGCGATTCCGTGGCTGGTGCTCGCCGGAGTCCTCGCCCTGGCCACCGCAGCCCTGCCACTGCTGGGCCGCTCCCTGCCAGTGGCGGCCGTACGCCGGTAGTATCGGCTCGCGAAAAGGCGTGGCGCGCCAGCGACACGGCGGGCCTTTAACCAGTGGCGGGGTACCGATTTTTCGCGTTGCCTTGTCGTGTGCCCGACGCATCCGAAGCTTGCTTCGCGTGCGGCGGGTACACGACAAGGCGACTAAGAGCGAAAAATCCCGCGCGCGGAGCGCGCCAATGTCACTACCTGCTAATTCCCTGATGTTGGGAGGATCACGCGGAAGCGCGGTGGGCTGTGACTCATGCGGAACTGTTGATTATCGTCTGAGGAATGCAGACCTGGTCGTCAATTCCGGTACCCCGGCTCCCCGGTTCCCCTCGCCCGCTGCGGCTCTATGACACCGCCACCGCGGAGGTCCGGCCGACGACCCCGGGCGACACCGCCCGGCTCTACGTCTGCGGCATCACCCCCTACGACGCCACCCACCTCGGCCACGCCGCCACCTACCTGGCCTTCGACCTGGTGCACCGGCTGTGGCTGGACAACGGGCACGACGTGCACTACGTGCAGAACGTCACCGACATCGACGACCCGCTGCTGGAACGCGCCATCCGGGACCAGGACGACTGGGTGGTGCTGGGCATGCGGGAGACCGCGTTGTTCCGGGAGGACATGGAGGCGCTGCGGGTGCTGCCGCCGCGGCACTACGTCGGCGCGGTGGAGGCCATCCCGGAGATCACCGAGGCCATCGGCAAGCTGCTCGCCGCGGGCGCGGCCTACCGGGTCGATGACGACGAGTACGCCGACATCTACTTCGACCACAACGCCACCGGCCGTTTCGGCTACGAGTCCAACTACGACGAGCCGACCATGCTCGGCTACTTCGCCGAACGCGGCGGCGACCCGGACCGCCCCGGCAAGCGGCACCCCCTGGACGCGTTGCTGTGGCGGCTGGAACGACCGGGCGAACCGGCCTGGGACTCCGAGTTCGGCCGTGGCCGTCCCGGCTGGCACATCGAGTGTTCGGTGATCGCGCTCAACCGGCTCGGCGCGGGCCCTGACGTGCAGGGCGGCGGGTCCGACCTGATCTTCCCGCACCACGAGTACAGCGCCGCGCACGCCGAGGCGCTCACCGGGTTCCAGCCCTTCGCCCGGCACTACAGCCACGCCGGGATGATCGGGCTGGACGGGGAGAAGATGTCCAAATCCCGCGGCAACCTGGTCTTCGTCTCCCGGCTGCGCGCGGACAAGGTCGACTCGATGGCCGTGCGCCTTGGCCTGCTCGCCGACCACTACCGGGCCGACCGGCCGTGGAGCGCGGCGCTGCTCAACACCGCCCAGCACCGCCTGGACACCTGGCGGGCCGCGGTCGCCCTGGACGCCGGACCCGACGGCCAGGCCCTGCTGGACCGGCTGCGCGACCACCTCGCCGACGACCTGGACACCCCGCGCGCCCTGTCCGCCGTGGACGCCTGGGCCGCGCAAGCCCTGGAACAGCGGGCCGGCGGCGACCCGGCCGCGCCCGCGCTGGTGCGGGCCGCGGTCGACGCGCTGCTGGGCGTGGCACTCTAGCTTTCGTGCCCGCTCTCGACTTCCGCCTGCTCGGCCCGCTTGAGGTGATCATCGACGGGCGGCCGGTCGAGATCAACGCGAGCAAGCACCGGATCGTGCTGGCCTGCCTGCTGCTGCGGGCCGGCCGCACGGTCCCGGTCGGCGACCTGGTCCGCGAACTCTGGCCCGAGGGCGCAGGTGCACGGGCCAAGGCGACCGTGCAGACCTACGTGTCCCGGCTGCGCAGGCAGCTCGGCGCGGACCTGCTGCACACCGAGCCTGCCGGATACCGGCTCGCGGTGCCGCCGGAAACCCTGGACGTGCACCGGTTCCGGGCGCTGCTGACCGAGGGGCAGGGGGAGCGGCAGCGGCTGCACGAAGCCCTGGAACTGTGGCGCGGACCCGCGTTGCAGGGCATCCCGGCCGGGGGGCTGCGCGAACTCGAAGCCCCCCGCCTGGAAGCCGAACGCCTGCGCGCCTTGGAACGCCGGATCGAACTGGACCTGGCCGCCGGAGCGCACGCCGACCTGGTGGCCGAACTCCAGGTGCTCACCGCCCGGCACCCACTGCACGAAGGCTTCTGGCGGCTGCTCATGCTCGCCCTGCGCCGGGGCGACCGCCAGGGCGAGGCGCTCACCGCCTACCAGCGTGCCCGCACCCTGCTGACCGCCGAACTGGGCGCCGAACCCGGTCCGGCCCTGCGCGCCGCCCACCAGGCCATCCTCACCGGCGAGACCACCCCCGCCCCCACCTGGCGGCCGGTCAACCAGCTCCCCGGCGACATCGGCGCGTTCATCGGCCGCACCGGCCTGCTCGCCGACCTGGACAGCGTGCTGCGCCCCGGCGCCACCGTGCTGCTCTCCGGCCCGCCCGGTATCGGCAAGACCGCACTGGCCGTGCACCTGGCCCACCGCCTGCGCGCCCGGTTCCCCGACGGGCTGCTGCACGTCAACCTGCGCGGCTACACCACCGGCGCCATCACCGACCCGGCCCAGGTGCTGGCCCGTCTGCTGCGCGCCCTCGGCCTGCCCCCGGCCGACCTCCCCGCCGACGCCCCCGCGCTGACCACGCTGCTGCACGAGATCACCGCGGGCCGACGCCTGCTGGTCCTGCTGGACAACCTCGCCGACCCCGCCCTGCTGCCCGACCTGGGCGAGTGCGCCGTGCTGGCCACCAGCCGCGCCGAACTCGCCCTGCCCCGCGCGCACGCCCGCCCGGTCGGCGTCCTCACCACCGAGGAATCCCTGGGCCTGCTCACCAGCCTGCTCGGCGAGGCGGTCAGCGCCGACCCCGACGCCGCCCGCGACCTCCTGGACCTGTGCGGCCGCCTGCCGCTGGCCCTGCGCATCGCCGCCGCCAACGCCCTGGACGAAGCCGACCTGGCCACCCACGTCACCCGCCTGCGTGCGGGCAACCGCCTCTCCGCACTGTCCATCACCGGCGACCCCGACGCCGCCGTCCGCGGCGTCTTCGCCCAGTCCTACCAACGCCTCAGCCCGGCTGCCCGCCGCCTGTTCCGCCTTTTCGGCCTGATCCCGGGCCCGGACATCACCACCCCGGCCGCCACCGCGCTCTGCGGCGCCGACGCCGCCCCGCTGCTGGCCGAGTTGACCACCGCGGGCCTGCTCACCGCCGAGCACGACCGGCACACCAGCCACGACCTGCTCCGGCTCTACGCCGCGGAACTGGTCGCCGAGGACGTGGACGGACCGGAAGCGCTGGACGGGCTCATCGAGCATTACGCGGCCACCGCGGCAGCCGCCGCCCCGGAGTGGCTGGCCGCCGAACGCGTGGTGCTGCTGGCCACCGTCGAGCACGCCGCCCAGCAGGGCCCGTGCCGCGCCTGCCACCAGTTGGCCGCCGCGCTGGTGCCGGATCTGCTTCGCCATGGCCTCTCCCGCGAGCTGACCGCGGTCTGCGCCGCCGGGCAGCAAGCCGCGGCCAAGGACGGCGATCAGGACGCCGAAGCCGAACTGGCGCTCAACCTGGGCGAACACCTGATCACCCTGGGCTCCAACGACCTCGCCGCCGAACTGATCGACCACGCCTACGAGCTGACCGCGGGAAAGCCCGCGCAACGCGCCGTCGAGTCCAGCCGGCTGCTGATCGCCGGTTTCCGGCACGGCTGGTCACCCGAGCTGCTCGCCAAGGCAGGCGAACTCAGCAGGCGCTGCGCCGCGGCCCGCGACGTCGACGCGCAGGTCCGGGCGATCTACACCCTGGTCAACGGGCTGTGGGCGCTAGGTGAGATCGAAGAACTCATCCGTCAGGCCGAACTGGGCCTGACCCTGGAGTCCAACGTGGGCGACCGGTCCGGTTTCCTGGCCTGCCTGGCCACCGGGCACTGGGAAAGCGATCGGTTCGAGCCAGCCATCGCCCGGCTCCGTGCGGCCGTCGAGATCACCGACCAGGGCGAGTTCTGGCACAGCGCCATGTCGATGAAGATCTGGCTCGCCGAAGTCCTCGCCGAAGTCGGCCAAGACGCTGAGGCCCACGCCATCGCACACGAGGTGTACGACCGGATCGCCGACGCCCACGACCATCGGCTGCGGGCAGCGGCACTCAACGTCTTCGGCCTGCTGCACCGCAGGGCCGGTCGCCTCGCCCAAGCCCTGGGCTGTCACCAGGAGGCTCTCGCCGAACTCGGCCACGACACCGGCGGCATCCTCGGCGAGACCCGGATCCGGTTGTCGGAGACACTGCGCGCGATGGGCCGGGCGCGGGAGGCATTGCCGATCATCGAGCCTGCCCAGCACCAGACCGGCCGGTCGGACCCCAGGGTATTCGCCACGCGGGCGGTGCTGGAATGCGCCGAGGTGCACGCGGCCCTCGGTTCGATCGCGAAGGCCGCCGAACTGGGCGAGCGGGCGGCGGAGCAGTTCCGGCAGGCCGGCAGCTCGCTGGGCATGAGGCGGGCGGCGGAGTTCCTCGCCGGACTCGGCTGATCCGGAACCCGGTTGCGCCACGGCCGCCCGTGCCCGAAGGTAGGTCGCCGTGACGATCACCAGCCCGACGCTCGCCGCGCTCGCCACCACCCCCGAGAACCTCGCCGCCCACCTCCGCACCACCGGCGGCCCCCTGATCGAAGCCGCCCCCGGCACCCCCGGATCCGTGCTCGTCACCTTCGTCTGGCTCGGCCCCGCCGAGCGCGTCTCGATCCGCGCCGGACAGCTCTTCCCCGACCACCTCGCGCCCTCGCACCCGATGCACCGCATTGCGGGCACCGACATCTGGCACCTGTCCACCACCGTGCCCGCCGAGGTCACCAGCAGCTATCAGTACATTGTGGACGAACCGCCCGCCGGTGACCTGATCGGCGACGCCTTCGAAGCCCTGCGCCGCCAGGTCGGCTGCTGGCGCGCGGATCCCTTCAACGACAAGCGCCTCTACCCGCAGACCGGCCTCATCGCCGGACGCCTCGACCTGCCCGAACACCAGTGGGACTCGATCCTCGAACTCCCCGGCGCCGAACCCGCCCCCTGGTTCACCCCGGCAGGCGCGCCCGCGGGCACCCTGACCGAACTGCGGCTGACCTCGGCCGCGCTGGGCAACGAGCGCCGGGTCACCGTGTACCGGCCGCCGGTCGGCGAAGGGCCGTTTCCGCTGGTGGTCATGCTCGACGGGGAGTGCTGGACCCGGGTCGCCGAGCTGCCGACCGCGCTGGACAACCGGATCGCCGACGGCGCGCTCGCCCCGGCCGTGGTCGCCTTCGTGCACACCCCGGAGGTCGCGGACCGGCCGGGCGCGCGGCTGCGGGAGAGCACCTGTAACCCGGCGCTGACCATGCTGCTCGCCGACGAACTGCCGCCGCTGCTGCGCGAGTTCGACGTCACCACCGACCCCGCCCGCACCGTCCTGGCGGGCAACAGCCTCACCGGGCTGGCCGCGGCCTACACCGCCCTCGAACGGCCCGAGGTCTACGGCAACGTGCTGTCCAGCTCCGGTTCCTTCTGGTGGGGCTACGCCGACCACCCCATCGCCGCCACCCTCGGCGGCAAGGACGGCGAACCGGAATGGCTCACCCGGCAGTACGCCGACGCGCCAGCCGTGCCGGTCCGGTTCTGGCTGGACTGCGGGATCCTGGAAGCCGGGAACGTGCCGTGGATCCCCGGCGTCGACCCGCGCGCGGCCAACCGGCACTTCCGGACCGTGCTGCGGGCCAAAGGAAACCAGGTCGACTACTTCGAGGCGCCCGGCGGGCACGAGTTCGTCTCCTTCCGCCGCAACGTGATCCGCGGCCTGTGCACGCTGCTGCCGGGAGCGTCGGCATGATCGAGTCCACTGTGGACCTTCGTGGACGGCGGTTCGGGCACGTCGACTTCGGCGGACCGGGACGGCCCTTGCTGGCCCTGCACGGGAGTTTCGGGCGGGGCAGCCAGTACGCGCGACTGGCGGCCGATCTGGGCCCGGAGTTCCGGGTGCTCGCGCTGGATCAGCGCGGACACGGGCGCAGCGAGCACGGCGGCGATTTCGGGCGCGCGGAGTTCGTGGCCGACGCGGCGGAGTTCCTGCGCCACCTGGACCTGGGGCCACTACCGGTGCTGGGCCACTCCCTTGGCGGGCTCAACGCCTTCCAGCTCGCCGCCCGGCACCCGGACCTGGTCAGCTCGCTCATCGTCGAGGACTTCGGCGCGGTCATGCGGACACCCGAGGTCGAACACCCCGAACTGGACCTCACCGGCTGGCCACTGCTGGCCGACTCCGAAGCGGAGTTGCGGGCGGCGGTGGCCAGGCTGGTGCCGGTGGTGGACTACTTCATGGCCAGCGCGATCGAGACCGCCCAGGGCTGGCGGTTGTGCTTCGACCACGCCGATCTGGCCGCCACCCAGCGCGGCGGGCTCGGCGACCACTGGCCGGACTGGCTGGCCGTGCGCTGCCCGATCCTGTTGCTGCGCGGGCAGCACAGCCCGATGCTGCCCGCCGCACTGGCCGCCGACATGGTCCGGCCCGGGGTGGAATTGGTCGAGCTGCCCGGGTGCGGGCACTGGATCCACGACGACGATCCGGCCGGATTCGCCGCGGCCGTGCGCGGCTTCCTGCACCGGGCCGCCTGAACCGGCATGATGCGCCGATGACCGACCGCCCGGCGCCCGGCCAGGACGCGATCGAGGCCGCCCTGGCCCGGCTCTACCCGGACCGGGTGCCACACCGGGTCGGCTACCGGCCTGGCCGCGGCGAACCGGGCGGCGCGCTGGCCGGCTGCGTGGCCTATCCGGCCGACGGGCACTGGCACTACATCGGCTACGGCCTCAGCGAACTGCACCAGGCCGGTCCCGAGGAGGACCCGGAATTCTCCGGCTGGGGCTTCGAGCTGACCCTGCGGGTGCGCCGCGGCCCCGAAACCACCGCCCCGGCCTGGCCGTTCGAGATCGTGCAACACCTGGCCCGGCACGTGAACACCCGCCTGGTCATCCTGGAACCCGGCCACCGCCTCGACCTGCGCCGCCCCGCCACCGGCCACCCCAGCCTGCCGGACGCCCCGCCCACCGGCCTGACCGGCTACGCCCTCACCGTCGACCCCGACCTGGGCGAGCTGGCCACCCCCAACGGCAAGGTGCTGTTCCTGCAGGCAGTCGGCCTCACCCCGGCCGAACAAGCCCGGATCCGCGAGCACGGCGCGGACCGGGTGCTCGCCGAACTCGCCACCGGCAACCCGCTGCTGATCACCGACCCGGTCCGCGCGCATCCACCATCCGGTTGACCCCGGCGCGGCCACGGTGGAGGGCGGCGCGCAACCAGCCGACCGATGTCGTCCAGGGCTGTGATCAGCAGGCTCAATCCCATGTCCTACAGCCAGAACCGGCTGCTCACCCCGGACCTCGCCCGGGGCGGCATGCTCGCGCTGATCGCCGTGGCCAACTCGGCCCTCTACCTCTACGCCCGCCCCTACGGCCTACGTCAGCACATCGTCGAGACCGGTCTGCTGGACCGGATCGTCAGCCTGCTCACCGCGACCCTGGTCGACACCCGTGCCTACCCGCTCTTCGCCGCCCTGTTCGCCTACGGCGTCGCCGCGCAGGCCACCCCGGTGGTGCGGCGGCGCTGCCGGTGGCTGATCGTCTTCGGCTGCACGCACGCCCTGCTGCTCTTCCCCGGCGACGTGCTCGGCTTCTACGGCCTGCTCGGGCTGGCGCTGACCTGCCTGACCAAGGTCACCGACCGCACCCTGCTGATCCTGGCCACCGGCTGGCTGGCCGTGGTCGCGCTCATCCAGGGCATGGCCCACGCCACCCCGCCGGGGGAGAAGCGCAGCCACCTCTGGTCTTTCGCGATCGCCGACCCTGGCACCGCGTTCAGCCTGCATCCCCTGGAGTGGGTGATGACCCCGTTCGGGATCATCGGCGTGGTCAGTGCCGCGCTGGCCGGCGTCTGGGCGGCCCGCCGCGGCCTGTTCACCGACCCCGGTGCGCACCGCGGGCTGCTGATCCGCGCCGCGGCCATCGGCATCACCCTGGGTGTGCTCGGCGGTCTGCCCACCGGCCTGGCCACCGGCGGTTTCTGGACCCCGCCCGCCGGCTCGCTGTTCGCGCTCTCGGCCCTGCACGCGGTCACCGGGGTGGCCGGTGGCCTCGGCTACGGCGCGCTGCTGGGACTGCTGGCCGCCCGCATCGGGCAGCGGCGCGGACCCGTGGTCACCGCGATCACCGCCTGCGGACAACGCTCGCTGAGCGGCTACCTGTTCCAGTCGGTGGTGTTCACCCTGCTGCTCAAGCCCTACACCCTCGCCCTCGGCGGCGTGCTCGGCTCGGCGGGGGTGGCCGCGCTGGCGCTGGCAACCTGGATGATCTCGGTGGTGCTCGCCGAACTGCTGCGCCGGGCGGGCCGGACCGGACCCGCCGAAGCGCTGCTGCGGCGACTGGTGCACGGCAGCCGAGCGCGACGGGGGACGGTGCGGGCATGATCGAGGACCAGCGGGGCGAACAGGCCGAACACCGGTGGAACCGGGTTTGGGCACTGGCGCCCTACCCGCTGCTCGCCCTGGCCACCGCCGTCTCGCTGGTCTCCGATGCCACGGCCTGGCCGGTCATCCTGCCGCTGGTGGCGTTGCTGAGCGGCTGGCACGGCTGGTTCGTGCTGGCCCACCCGCGCTGGCCGGAACGCGCGGGCGGACCGATGGCGGTCTACTTCACCGGACTGCTCGCCGCCACCGCCACGCTGGTCCGGCTGGACAACGCCTTCGCCCTGTTCGTCCCGGCCTGCTACGCGCTCGCCTTCGTCACCCTGCCCGGTGCGCTGGCCTACCTCGGCGTGCTGGCCACCAGCGGGATCTTCCTGCTGCCCGCCGGCGCCGACCCGCGGTCGGTGCTGGTCAACCTGGCCTTCGCCACCCCGATGGCCGGGATGATCGGCTGGATCATCCGGTCGATGGAACGCGAGGGGATCCGGCGGCGCGAGGCCAACACCCGGCTCACCGCGATGGCCGAGGAGAACACCCGGCTGGCCAGCGCCGCCGCCGTGGTCGAGGAACGCGCCAGGGTGGCCCGCGAGATGCACGACACCCTGGCCCAGGGCCTGACCGGCATCGTCACCCAGCTGGAGGTCGCCGAAACGCTCACCGCCGACGGCGATCCGGTGCGCGGCCGGATCGCCACCGCCCGGCGGCTGGCCAGGGACAGCCTGGTCGAGGTGCGCCGGGCCATCGACGCGCTGCGCCCCGGCCCGCTGCGCGAGGCCAGGCTCGGCGAGGCGATCGGCCAGGCCGTGGCCACCTGGCGGGACCAGCACCAGGCCGTGGCCACCTGCGTGATCACCGGCGACCCCCGGCCACTGCACCCCGAACTGGAGATCACCCTGCTGCGCGCCGCCCAGGAAACCCTGGCCAACGCGGGCAGGCACGCCCGCGCGGACCGGGTGGATCTCACCCTGTCCTACATGGAGGATGTGGTCGTGCTGGACGTGCTGGACAACGGGACCGGGTTCGACCCGGCCACGGCGGACGGCTTCGGGCTGACCGCGCTGCGCGAACGCGTGCACCGGCTCGCGGGCACGGTCACCGTCGAATCCGCGCCCGGCGAGGGCACCGCGGTCAACGTGACCCTGCCGGTGCTGGCGGCACGGCCATGAGCGCGCTGCGGCTGCTGGTGGTCGACGATCACCCGGTGGTGCGGGACGGGTTGCGCGGCATGCTCGGCAGCCAGCCCGATTTCGAGATCGTCGGCGAGGCCGCCGGCGGCGACGAGGCGCTGACCCTGGTGGCCGCGTTGCGCCCGGATGTGGTGGTCACCGACCTGCGGATGCCCGAACCCAGCGGCGCCACCCTGATCCGGCTGCTCCGCGAACGCGCCCCCGAGGTGCGGATCCTGGTGCTGACCACCCACGACACCGACGCCGACGTGCTGCCCGCGATCGAGGCCGGGGCCATCGGCTACCTGCTCAAGGACGCGCCAAGGGAGGAGCTGTTCCGGGCCGTGCGCGCCGCCGCCAGGGACGAGACGGTGCTCTCGCCGACGGTGGCCGCCCGCCTGGTCAACCGGGTCCGCGCGCCGCGGGCACTGCGCGGCGGCACGGTCAGCAACCGGGAGCGCGAGGTCCTCGCGCTCGTCGCCCAGGGCAAGGGGAACCGGGAGATCGCCGCCGTGCTGCACATCAGCGAGGCCACCGTGAAAACCCATCTGCTGCACCTGTTCGCCAAGCTGGACGCGCCCGACCGGGCCGCCGCGGTCGCCGCCGGGTACCAGCGCGGAATCCTGAACCACTGAGTCCCCGGCGGTGGCGCTGGTGTAGCCTTGGCCGCCTCAACACCGGATCGACCGAGGAGGTGGGACCCATTACCGCTTGTGCAGCGGGGTGCTCTCGCCACCCGGTCCCGCGGTCCGCCTGACCGCGTCGATCCCGAGCGCCCCTATCGGCCACCCGAAAGGCGCGTTCATGACGACTCTCTCCGTTCGAACCACCCCCAGCACCATCGCCCGGCTCCGCGCCGCGGGGTGCGTCTACGCCGAGGACGAATCCCGGCTCATCCACGACACCGCCACCGGCCCGGCCGAGGTCGAGGCCATGGTGCTGCGCCGGATCGCCGGTGAACCCCTGGAGCATGTGCTGGGCTGGGCGGAGTTCCACGGGCTGCGCATCGTGGTGGACCGCGGCGTGTTCGTGCCCCGCCGCCGCACCGAGTTCCTGGTCAGCCGCGCCGTCGCACTGGCCAAGCCCGGGGCGGTGCTGGTGGACCTGTGCTGTGGCTCCGGCGCGGTCGCCGCGGCCATCGAGGCCGAACTCGGCGAGGTCGAGGCGCACGCCGCCGACATCGACCCGGCCGCGGTGCGCTGTGCCCGCCGCAACCTGCTCGGCGCGGTGTACGAGGGCGACCTGTACCAGCCACTGCCCGCCGACCTGCGCGGACGCATCGACGTGCTGGTCGCCAACGCGCCGTACGTGCCCACCGACGCGATCGGCCTGCTGCCGGCCGAGGCCCGCCTGCACGAACCGTGGGTGGCCCTGGACGGCGGACCGGACGGCCTGGACGTGCAACGCAGGGTCGCCGCCGACGCCCTGGAATGGCTGGCGCCCGGCGGTCACCTGCTGGTGGAGACCAGCAGCCGCCAGGCCCCGCACACCGCGGCCACCTTCGCCCGGCACGGCCTGGTCCCGGAGATCGCCGAGGACGAGGAGGCGGGCGCCACCGTGGTCATCGGCCAGCGCCCGGCCTAGCTCTCCGGATCGTTCGTGGGTTCGGCCGCCTTGCGGGGTGCGGGGCGGCCGAACCGCACGACACCGGACTCCAGGTCCAGGGGTCCGCGTTCGAACTTCTCGCCGTCGTCGTCCTCGTTCGTGGTCACCTTGCCGAGCTTGCGGCTGGGAAACAGTTCACCGAGCTGTGCCATGTCCCCACGGTAACCGCCTCAGAGCCGCTGCACGCCCGGCTTGCCGTCCAGCACCGCGAACCGGCGCGCCACCGACAGCGTCACCTTCGCCGGATCCTTCTCCAGCACCGAGGAGACCTGCATGAACTCCGCGGTGAGCTGGGCTGGGGTCAGTGTGGCCCGCACATAGCCCCGGGTGTGCCCGACGTAGTTGAGGTGCGGGTTCTTGTCCAGCCCGCCAGGCACGGTGGTGGAGCTGTGCGAGGTGATCGAGGTGGTGACCAGTTCGGCGCCCACGATCGGCGAGGAGTGCTGGAAGTAGTTGAGCCGCAGGTTGTTCGCCCAGGCCCGGTGCACATCGCCGGTGAGCACCACCGGGTTGCGCACGCCGCGGTCGATCCAGCCCTGGGTGAGGCGTTCCCGGTTGCGCCGGTAGCCGTCCCAGGCGTCGGTGCTGACATCGCAGGTCCCGGCCGCGCCGTCGGTGTCGCGCTGGGCGAAGAACACCTGCTGCCCCAGGATGTCCCAGCGCGAGTCCTTCACGGCCAGCCGATCGAGGAGCCACTTCTCCTGGGCCGCGCCGGTGAGCGTGCGGGCCTCCTTGGTGATCTCCGCGCAACTACCGGCCGGGGCCTGCAACCAGCGGTGCTGCCGGGTATCCATCATGTGGAAGCGCGCCAGGGAGCCCCAGGCGACCCCGCGATACAGGTTGATCTTGCCGCTGGCCGGTTTCATCGCCTTGGGCAACGGCATGTTCTCCCAGAACGCCTGGAAGGACGCCTGTCTGCGGGCCGCGGCCGGTTCGGTGTGCCCGCCTGCCCAGTTGTTGCGCAGCTCGTGATCGTCGAAGACGACCAGCCAGGGCGCGGCGGCGTGCGCGGCCCGCAACATCGGGTCCAGGCGGTGCTGGGCATAGCGGATCCGGTACTCGCCGAGGGTGTCGGTCTCGTCGAAATCGGTGTAGCCACGCACCTTCGTGGCCTGGCCGGAAGGCTTCTCGTACATGTAGTCGCCGAGGAAGAGCACCAGGTCGGGTCGGTCGGCGGCCAGGTAGCGGTAGGCGTGGTACCAGCCCTCCTCGAAGTGCGCGCAGGAGGCGAAGGAGAAGGTCAGCTTGGCTGGTTCGGTGCCAGCGGCCGGTGCGGTGCGGGTGCGGCCGACGGGGGAGAGGGCGGTGCCTGCCTGGAAGCGGTAGAAGTACTCCCGGCCCGGCTGCAGGCCGCGGGGTTCGGCGTGCACGCTGTGGCCCTCGGCGGCGACCGCGGTTTCCTTGCCGGAGGCCACGATCGCGGTCATCGCGGCGTCGGTGGCCAGCTGCCACTCGACCTCCACCGCGGCGGCGCCCATGCCACCGTCGGGGTCAAGGGGGTTCTGCGCGAGGCGGGTCCACAGCACCATGCCGTCCGGCCGCGGTTCGCCGGAGCCGACACCCAGGGTGAAGGGGTCAGCTAGGGGCGCGAGCCTGCGGGCGGGGGCGTCAGAGAGTCCGATTCCGGGAGCGGCCAGGGCTCCGGTGGCGGCCAGGCCGGTGACCAGGAACAGGCGACGGTTCAGCGACATCGGGATCCTCCGGTCAGGCTCGGTCGGTGATGGGGGCGCCGCAGGTGTTCTCCAGGACGTCCTTGCTGCCGTGTTCGCCGAGGCAGACCCGGTAGTGCACCCAGCTGCCCTCACCCAGTTCGAGGTTCGCGGTGACGCTGGTGCCCTTGCCGTTGGGGTTCCACACCAGGTGCGGGCCGGTGCCGTCGGGCAGCCAGTACAGGAGCACCGCGGAGTGCCCGTCGCCGACCTGGTCGGTGAGGGTGAAGACCTCGCCGAGGGATTTGAAGCTCGCCTTGCCCGCGCAGGCCGCGTCCGCGGTGCAGCGGCTGGAATCGGCCAGCGCGGCCGGGGTCGCCGACAGCGCCGCCGCTAACGCGACGCCGCCGACGACCAAGGGACGTGACAGTGTTCTCCGCATGGACACCTGCCGTGGTGGGGGACGGCACGGCATGGTTACCCATTGGCAACCTTGCCGCAGGAACAGTCAGTTCCTAACATGAGGTGTCCGGGGCACGGTAGCGCCGTTCAGCGGTTGCGGATCAGGGCAGCAACAGGCCCCAGTACAGGCCGAACGGCACCAGCACCGCGGTCCCGGCCAGCAGCAGCGGCAGCCGGAACCGCGCGGTCACGTTCGCCTTCTCCCGCCGCCAGGCCAGCGCGGTGAGCACTCCGGCCACCACGGTCGCCACCCACAGCAGTTGCACGGCCAGCCAGGGCAGCGGACGGCCCAGGATGATCGGCCCGCCGACGTGGAAGGCGTTGCTGGTGAACAGGAATCCGAGGTAGCCGAGCGCGCCGAGCACCGCGGCCGAGCCGAGTCCGGCCAGCCAGCGCGCGGGGCGGACCGAGCGGGTGCGCCGCAGCGCGCCGATCCCGTAGCCCAGGAAGGCGATCAGCAGCAGCGCCAGCACGGCCAGCTGCAGCCAGCCCGCCTCCCACCAGCCGAGCGGCTCTCGCGGCAGGGTGCGCGCGTCCTGCTTGGCCGCAGCGTCCACAGTGGACACTGGCGGGCCGAAGGCGACGGTGTTCACCCACTCGCCCAACAGGTTCAGGTAGCCGGGCTGGTAGTCCGCGCGCTTGGTGAAGCCGCGGTCGTCGGTGCCAAGGATCCGGTGCTGACCGTCCGGGTAGGTCTTGAGCGTGTGGTGGCGGTGTCCGGTGCGGGCGAAGGTGTCCCGGTAGACCTCCAGGGATTCCCCCGGCGGGGTCAGCACGTCGTAACCACCCCAGACCGCGAGCACCGGCACGGTCACCTTGGCCAGGGTGGGCACCGGGTCGTAGAACGGTTCCGGGAACACCCCGCCCTCGGTGACCTGGCGCATCGCGGTGTGCAGCAGGTGCCCCATCGAGCCTTGGATGCCGTGCCAGCGGACCCGGTTGGCCACCGCCCAGGTTTCCTGCCGGGCCGGGGTCAATCCGTTGGCGCCCACGGTGATCAGGAACTTCACCGCGTCCGAGCGGGTCGCCGCGAGGGGCGCCACCCAGCCGCCCTCGGAGAAGCCGAGCAGGCCGATCCGGGCCGGATCCACATCCGGGCGGTTCTTCAGCAGTTGCGTCATCCCGGCCAGGGCGTCATCGGCGAGCTGGGTGTAGTCGCGGTGCACTTTCGAGTAGCCCTCGGTGCGCTTGCGGTAGGTCAGCGCGACGATCCCGGCCCTGGCGAAGGCCTGCGCCTCGGGCAGCATGTTGTCCGCCTCAGTGGCCCCGGAACCGCTGATCAGCACCACCGCCGGATGACGGCCGGGAGTGCCGGGGGAGGTGACGATGGCCGGGAAGGACAGGCCGTCCCTGGTGAAACTGGTCTGCTCCGCCTTGGCCGCCGGTTGGGCGTGCCCAGGTAAGGCGGAGGCAAGAGTGGCGACAGTCGCCAGCAGCGTGGCGAGCTTGATCCGGAGCAGCACGGAGTGCTCTCCTTTCCTTGCGGAGGTTGCGTACACGGGAAATGGCGCGTGCTTCCGTTGCTCCGGTGTCGCCGAGCGGCAACTCGGCGACACCGGCCTTACTTCTTTCTCAGCCGTCCCCCGGATCGGGGAAGGCCACCCACCTGACCAGCAGCCGGCGCGAGTCCGGGGCAGCCGGATCGTGCTCGGCCCGGTACCGGTTGAGCAGGTCGAGGTAGTCGGCGAAGAACCGGGTCAGTTCCTCCTGGGTCAGCGTGAGCGCGCCCCGCGAGTAGGGCACCGCGTCGGCCCACTCGCCGAACTCCGCGCGACGCTCGGCGAAGCGCGCGTAGGTGGCCAGGTCCGCGGCCAGTCCGTCGTCGGCGAGCTGGGCCAGCACGGCCCGCACCTCCGGTGACTGACCCGCCGACCGAGGGAACCGGATGTCCTTGGAGACCGGCCGCCACCAGCGTTCCTTGCCGTGGCCCAGTTCGGTGTCCTCGCGGACGAAGTCGTGCCGGGCGAGCTGGCGCAGGTGGTAGCTGGTGGCCCCGGTGTTCTGCCCGAGCGCGGTGGCCAGGGTGGTCGCGGTGGCCGGTCCGTTGCGGTGCAGCTCCCGCAGGATGCGCTGCCGCAGCGGATGCGCGAAGGCCTTCAGCGCCGCTGGGTCGGTCAGCTCCCGGGGAGACTCGGTCATGCCAGTGACCATACCTGTGCAAAGGAACCTGTGCACACTTTTTTCTGCAACTCGTTCCGCGAAGTTGTGGACAGGTTCCTGGCCTGTGGACAACCGCCGCCACCGTCTCGATGATCGTGGTAAACCCTGGGTATGAACGAGTTCAACCGGAAGCTGATCGAGGAGTTCCGGGCCAGCGCGGGCCAGGTCGGCGGCATGTTCGCCGGAGCCGACCTCGTCCTGCTCACCACCACCGGGGCCAGATCCGGGCTGCCCCGCACCAGCCCGGCGCTGTACTTCCAGGAGGGCGACCAGCTCGGCGTGGTGGCCTCCAACGGCGGCGCGGACCAGCACCCGGCCTGGTACCACAACCTCAAGGCCAACCCGGTCGGCACCGCCGAGATCGGCGCGGAGACCTTCGCCTTCACCGCGACCGAGATCGCCGAGGAGTCCGAGCGGGTCCGCTGGTACGCCAAGGCGGTGGCCCGCAACAAGAACTTCGCCGACTACGAGGCGGGCACCAGCCGCCGCATCCCGGTGCTGTTGCTGCGGCGGCACCGGTGAGCGCGGCGGAGTTCGCCGAGGCCGAGCGGCCGCGCGATGAGGAGGCGGTGGCGCGGTTCGTGGAGCGCTTCGCCCTGCTCATGACCGAGGGCGGCATGCCGAGGATGGCGGCCAGGGTCTTCGCCCTGATCATGGCCTCCGAACAGGGCGCGCACACCGCGGCGGAGATCGCCCAGCGGCTGGAGATCAGCCCAGCCGCGGTGTCCGGGGCGGTGCGCTTCCTGACCGAGACCCGCCTGGTCATCCGGGACCGGGAGCCGGGGCAGCGGCGCGATGTCTTCCGGGTCGGCGAGGAGTTCTGGTACGACACCCTCTCCCGCAAGAACCGGGCCCTGGACGATCTGCTGGCCGCGGCCACCGAGGGCACCGTCGCACTCGGCCCGGACACCCCCGCGGGCAGGCGGATGGCCGTCACCGGCGAGTTCCTGGCCTACATGCGCGAGCAACTGCCCAACCTGATCACCCGCTGGCAGACGGAACGGGCCGCCCCGTGACCGGGATCCACATCCGCCCCGCCGAACCCGGCGACGTGCCGGCCCTGACCGGCCTGCTGGTCCGCGCCTTCGCCAGGGACGAGTTCATCAACTGGGTCTACCTCGACCCGCCCAGCCGCCCTCGGGTGCACGGCGGCCTGACCGCCGAGGCGTTGCGCCGCCAGTACCTGCCCGGCGGCGGCGTGCAGGTCGCGCTCGACGAACAGGACCGATTACTCGGCGGCGGCGTGTGGGCCCCGCCCGGCCCGGCGCACGGCGGCCGCTGGCACAAACTCCTGCTGATCCCGGCCATCCTGACCGCCATGGGCCCCGGCAACTTCCGCGAGTTCCTCCGCCGCGGCAAGGCGGTCGACCACGCCCTGGCCGCCGCCCGCCCGCGCGAACCGCATTGGTACCTGTCCCTGCTGGCCGCCGACCCGGACCGGCAGCGCTCCGGGGTGGGCGGCGCGCTGCTGCGGGCCCGCCTCACCGGCCTGCGCGCGCCCGCCTACCTGGAATGCGTGCGGGACAACGTCGGCTACTACGAAAGGTTCGGCTTCACCGTCACCGAGAAACTCGACCTGCCCCCGGCGGCGCCACCGCTGTTCGGCATGTGGCGGGAACCGAGCTGAGGAAGGCCAGCCAGCGTTGCGGCGCGAACTCCAGCACCGGCCCGCCGGCGTGCTTGGAGTCGCGCACCCCGGTCAGCCCGTCCGCCCAGGCCACCTCCACGCAGTCCGCGCCGGTGCCGCTGCGGGTGCTGCGCCGCCAGCGCGCGCTCGTCCATCGGTCCATCGGTGCGGCTCCTTCACGCTTGTTCGTACTGCCTGGCCAGGCCGGCGATGAACTCCACCGACCTGGCGGGGCTCAACGCGACCTCGATCAGCTTGTCCACCTCGTGCTGGAAGAAGGCCAGCTCCTCCGGCTTGTCCAGGAACAACCCGGAGATCTTGTGATCGAGGAAGGCCACCGGCCCCTGCTCGGCGAAGTCGAGCAGGGTGAACGGCCCATCCAGGCCCGCGTGCCCACCCAGGTCGAAAGGCAGCACCTGCAGGGTCACCGAGGGCCGCTCGGCGGTGTCCACCAGCTGGCGGAGCTGGCGGGCCATCACTCGCGGATTGCCCAGCACCCGCCGCAACGCCATCTCGTCCATGATCGCGTGGTACTCCGGCGGCACGTCCCGGCTGAGCACCGCCTGCCGCCCCATCCGCACCGCCACCCGCCCCTCGACCTCGCTCTCCGGCATGCCGCCCGCCTTCATCAGCGCCCGGGTGTAGTCGGCGGTCTGCAACAGCCCCGGCACCAGCAACGGCTGGCAACTGTCGATCCGGATCGCCTCGTTCTCCAGCCGGATGAGCGTCTTGACCTCCTCCGACAGCGGCCCGCTCAGCTCCCACCAGGCGTCCTCGCCATCGCGCTGCGCCAGCGTCAGCAACCGCTGCCGCTCCACCCCGACCACCCGGTAGATGGCCAGCATGGAGGCCGCGTCCGCCGGCGTCACGCCCTGTTTGCCGGTCTCCATCCGGGAGATCTTGGAGGCCTGCCAGCCCAGTTCCGCGGCCACCTGGACGCAGGTCAGCCCACGCTGTTTGCGCAGGGCGCGGAGTTCACCGCCGACACTGCGCCCAGGCAGGATGGCGTGCTTCGGGCTGGACATGACCCCACGTATACCTGTACGCAAATTTGCGAGCAGGCTCAGCCCGCCCCGTGACCCGATGAGGTGATCACGCCGTCTGCCCCGGCCGATCCACCACAGCCCGCCGCATGATCAGCACCGGCCCGAAGCTCTGCCCCTCCCGGTGGTACTGGTCAGCCTTGAGCGCCACACTGTGCTGCCCGAGGTATTCGAAGGTGTTCCGGTCGAACAACAAGTCGGCCCGCACATCGCCGATGGTGAACCCGACCGCGATCACGGCCCGCCTCTTCGCGTCCATCGTCTCGCCCACCAGCTGCACCCCGGGAATCCGGGCCGCGGCCTGGTACAGGGCGACGAGCACATCAGGCGGCGCGTCGCCACTGCGCAGCAACTCGAAAATCCGGTGGAACACACCCCAATCCCTGGGCTGGTCCGGTTGGAGTGCCCCGTAGAACTGGGCGAGCAGCTTGTCGGGGTCGGTGGGCAGCGTGCTGACCGGGGGAATGTTCCGGTCCGACTCGTCCCAGCTCTGCCCTTCCCGCAGCTCACCACCGTTGTTCCGGGAAGCACCCCGGACGCTGGTGGCCCCCGGATACCAGTTCTCCAACCGGTTGAACTCCGGCCCGGGAAGCATCCGGGCGTTCCCGTCCTCGCCCACCACAGTCGTCCGCCACTGATTGAAGCTGTCCACGTAGAGGTACTGATCGGGCCGAACCACCAGCGGCCGGGCCCGCACCGCCTGCACAGCCTTACTCAGCAACTCGGCCGCATTCCGCACCGGCGGCCGCGCCAGCTGCGAGTTCGACCCCACCGGCGCCGCGTCCCGAACAGCAGGCGCCACCAGCACCACCGCGGCCACCGCGGCCGCGACGACGAACGGAATCGCCAGCACCGGCCACCGCACCCGCGCCCACCGCCACCGCGGCGCGGGGGAGTGCACCCGGCGCAGAAACTCCGCCCGCAACTCGGCATGCCGCTGTTCGGACAGTTCCGGATCCCCCGGCGGCGGCAACAGCCGGGTCAACTCAACCCGCTCTTGATCAAGGCTCACAGTCCACTCTCCACAGGCGAAAGTCCCAGGTCACCCGATACCTGTCCGCCCCGGCCCCCCGGTTCCGCCGCCCAGGCCCGCAACCGCGTCCGGGCCCGGGAAAGCCGAGACCGCACCGTCCCCACCGGAATCCCCAGTGCCGAGGCGGTCTCGGCATAGTCGAGCCCCGCCCACACGCACAAGGTGAACACCTCCCGCTCAGCCCGCCGCAACTTCCCCAGCGCCGCGGTCACCCGAGCCACCAACTCCCCATCATGCAACCGGCCGACCAGCTCCTCGGAGAAGTCCGGCACCACCTCCGGCGGCGGCAGTTTCCCCAGCGCGACCTGATGCCGCCGAGCCGCCCGCGTCACATTGCGCAACACATTGGTCGCGATCCCGAACAACCAGGGCCGCACCGACTCCCCCTCCGGATCCAGCCGCCCCCGGGCCCGCCAAGCCTCCAGAAAGGTCAACGACACCACATCCTCAGCCACCGCCACATTCCCGGTGACCCGGGCCGCATGCCGATGCACCACCCCCGCATGCTCATCGAACAACTCCGCAAAGGCGCGCGGATCACCCGCACGCAACCGAGCCCGAATGGATATCCCCACACCCCCTCCTGTCCGCCCCACCCCCCAGGTTCCCACCGTCCGCGAAAAATCCCGAAACCGAGGGCATCCGGGGATGCGGGGCGGTGCGAACGCGACGATCATCGGGTGAGTGGACCGGGAGAAGATCGACTATCGCGAGGTGCGGGAGACCAATCTCGTGACGCTCTACGGGCGGGCGTTGCACAGCCGGGAACCGGAGCCGATCCTGCGGGATGAGGTGGCTGAGCGGCTGGTGGCGCGGATCGACTACGACTTCGGCGGGTTGCGGGTCGACCGCGCCTCGGCGATGGCGGTGGCGATGCGGGCCCGGCAATTCGACGAGTGGGTGCGGACCTTTCTGCGGCGGTATCCGGACGCCGTGGTGTTGCACCTGGCCTGTGGCCTGGACAGCCGGTACCTGCGGCTGGCACCACCGTCCACCGTGGACTGGTTCGAGGTGGACTTTCCCGATGTCGTCGACCTGCGCCGCAGGCTCTTCCCGCCGGTCACGCAAGCCGGCTACCACCTGATCGGCGCCTCCGTCACCGACCCCGCCTGGTTCGGCCAGCTCCCCACCGGCCGCCCCGGCCTAATGATCGCCGAAGGCCTGACCATGTACCTCACCGAAGCCGAACTACTACCCCTCCTACGCCGGGTCACCAACCACTTCCCGCGCGGCGAACTCGACTTCGACGCGATGAACCGGCTCAGCATCCGGGTCGGGAACCTCAGTCCGTTGTTGCGGCGGATGGGGGCACGGTTCCGGTGGGGCCTGGACGACGCGCGGGACCTGGAGCGGCTGGTGCCGGGGGTTCGGTTGGTCGAGGAGGTGACGGCGGTGCGGTTGCGGGGACTCAATCGGCTGCCGCACCTCTATCAGCTCGTGGCGCGGTTCGCGGACCGGTTCGGGCCGTTGCGGCGGGTCAGCAGGCTGGTCCGGTATCGGTTCTGATCATGGTTAGGATGACCTCTGTGCCGGAGCGGCCGATGCGCGCGGACGCGCAACGCAACTATGACCGGATTCTCGCCGCGGCCGAGGTGGCCTTCGCCAGGGACGGCGCCGAGGCGTCACTGGAGGAGATCGCCCGGCAGGCCGGGGTCGGGTCGGCGACCTTGCACCGGCACTTCCCGTCTCGCCGCACCCTGCTGGAAGCGGTGTTCCGGGATCGGGTCCAGGGGTTGTGTGATCAGGCCGATGTGCTGGCCGAGACCCTGGAACCGGGGGCGGCGCTGGTGGGTTGGTTGCAGGAGTTCGCGGCGCTGGCCACGGCCAACCGGGGGCTGGCGGCGTCGGTGTTGCCCGTGGCCGGGGACGGGGTGGGGTGGCACGCGATGATCAGCGAAGCGGGGGGTGAGTTGTTGCGGCGGGCGCAGCGGGCAGGGGCGGTGCGGGACGGAGTGGGGCTCGGCGATCTGCTGACGCTGGTCAGCGCGATCTCGTTGCTCACCGAGCAGGCGCCGGAGGGCACCGCCACCGCGAGCCGGTTGCTGACCCTCGCCCTGGACGGCGTGCACCCGCGTTAGCCGCGGCGGAAGCCGCCCTCGCTGTTGAGCACCTGGCCGGTGATCCACTCGGCCTCGTCGGTGGCCAGCCAGGCGATCAGCCGGGCCGGATCGTCGGGGCGGCCCCAGCGGCCCGAGGGGGAACTCTTCGCGACGAACTCGGCCAGGTCGGGAGTGGCCCAGCCGGTGTCCACCGGGCCCGGGTTGACCGCGTTGACCGTGATGCCGGCCTCGGCCAGTTCGTCGGAGACCGTGGCGGTGATCGCGGCCAGCGCGCCCTTGGCCGCGGCATAGGCCACCTCGCCGCGCATCGGGCCGAGTTGCTGGCCGGAGGTCAGGAACACCACCCGGCCGCCGCGGCCCGCCTGGAAGTGGTGGGCGAAGCGCTGGGTGAGCAGCAGGGTGGAGCGGGTGTTCACCGCGTAGTGCTCGTCCAGCTTGGCCGCGGTCATCTCGCGCAGGGTGCCGTCGCCGCCACTGCGGGCGTGGTTGCAGACCAGGATGTCGAGGCGGCCGAACCGTTCGATGGCCGCATCCACGATCCGGGCGGGCGCGTCGGGGGCGACCAGGTCGCCGCTGATCTCCTCGACCCGGGCGTCACCGGCCGCGCGCACCCCTTCGAGGACCTCCGCCAGGGGTTCCGCACCCCAAGGCTGGTCGGCGTCGTGTGGGCTGTGGTGGTGCAACAGCAGGTCGGCGCCGTAGGCGTGCAGGCGGCGGGCGGTGGCGTAGCCGATGCCGGCCACCCGGCTCACGCCGGTCACCAGGGCGACTCGGCCACGCAGCGGGAACGGGTCACGTCCAAGATCGGCCACGAGGGGCACGCTAGCGAGTCACCACGACTGTGGCGAACTATTTCTCCGTGCCCTGACCAGGCGGTATCCGCGGAAGTACCACAGGTGCGGTGGTTAGCAGCAGAGCCGCGGGCAGCAGGAACGCGGCCAGGGGATCCAGGTGGTAGACGGGGACGAAGGCCACGGGGGAGAGGGCGCCGCCGCCAAAGCGCAGGGACTGCACCACCGACACGGCCCCGCCGCGGTTGTCGCCGTTCCCTGCCAGGACCAGCGCGTTCAGCCCGACCATGATCAGTTGCATGGCCGGGCCGGCCGCCGCCCACAGCAGGCCGACCGCGAGCAGGGAGGGCACCAGGCCGACCCCGGCCAGCAGCACGCCGCCGAGCACCGTGCCGGTCAGCACGCAGCGGCGGGCGCCGAAGCGGTCGATGGCCCGGCCGACCGCCCGCGCGGTGAGGATCCCGGTCAGCCCGAACCCGGTCAGCACCAGTCCCCTGGTGCCCGCGGAGAGCTGGAAGTCATCGTCGAGGCGCAGCGCCACCAGGTAGGACAGTCCGCCCAGGCAGCCCCAGCCGATCCCGGCGACCAGGCCTGCACGCAGCACCGCCGGTCGCCACGCGGTGCGCAGACTGGCCGAGCGTCGCGGTCCGGACTCGCCGCCCGGCAAGCCCAGCACCGCCAGCCCCGCCGCCACCACGGCCACCCCGAGGAAGGCATAACGCCAGCTCACCTCAGCCGCGAGGCCGCCGATCAGCGGTGCGGAGGTCTGCCCGGCGGCCTGCATGGAGGCGAACCAGCCCAGCGTGCGGCCCAGCCGGGCCTGCGGGGTGATCGCGGCCAGCGCGCCCAGCAGCAGGGGAGTGACGAAGGCGTTGGCCGCCCCCTGCACCGCGCGCCCGGCCAGGAACAGGTACTCCTCCTGGGCCAGCGCGCAGCCCAGCGAGGCGGCCACGTACACCAGGTAGGCGGTGATCACCGTGCGGCGGGCGCCCCAGCGCTGACCCCAGGTGCCGGAGAACAGCATGAACCCGGCGAAAGGGATCATGTACACGGTGAGTGAGGCCGAGGCGGCCCCGGCGGAGAGCTGGAACGCCTCGCCCAGCTCCGGCAGCATCGAGGCCACCACGCCACCGCCGAACGGGCCGAGGAACCCGCCCGCGTACAGCCCGGCGACCGCGAGGCGCCCGGGTAACCCGCTCAGCGCGCGCCCGGACCGTGCGGCCCCGGCTGATCACCGCGTCCGCCCCGGCCGCCGCGACGGCGCAGGTACCGCTCGAAGTCCGCGGCGATGGCGTCCCCGCTCAGCTCGGTGAGCCGGTCGTTGATGTCGCCGTCGGGGTCGCCGCGCTCCTCCAGGGACCGGACGTAGCTGGCCACGTCCTCGTCCTCCTCGGCCATCTCCGAGACCGTGCGCTCCCACTCCTCGGCCTGTTCCGGCAGCGCGCCCAGGGGCACCTCCAGGTCCAGGACCTCCTCCACCCGGTGCAGCAGCGCCAGGGTGGCCTTGGGTGAGGGCGGCTGGGAGACGTAGTGCGGGACCGCGGCCCAGAAGGAGATCGCGGGCACGCCCATCTGCACGCACGCGTCCTGGAAGACCCCGACGATGCCGGTGGCGCCCTCGTAGCGGGAGCGTTCCAGCCCGAAGGTGGCCGCCGACTCCGCGTCGTAGGCGGTGCCGGTGACCTGCACCGGGCGGGTGTGCGCGATGTCCATCAGCAGCGCGCCGAGGGTCACCACCGTGGTCACGCCCAGGCTCTCCACGTGGTGCAGCAGCTCGGCGCAGAAGGCCCGCCAGCGCATGTTCGGCTCTATGCCGTGCATGAGCACCACGTCGAAGTCCGCGCCGGGCGGGCGGCACACCGACAGCCTGGTGGTGGGCCACTCGACCCGCCGGGTGACCCCGTCCACCATGTGCACAGTGGGCCTGGTCACCTGGAAGTCGTAGTAGTCGTCCGGGTCGATCTCCGCCAGCGGGGTGGCGTCCCAGGTGAGCTGGAGGTGCTCAATCGCGGTGCTGGCCGCGTCACCTGCGTCGTTCCACCCTTCGAAAGCCGCGATGAGCACCGGGTTGACGAGGGTCGGCGGGTCAGCCTGGGTGTCCTCGGATGCTGCGGGGCGCTCTTCGGGATCTGTCACCGGGCAAGACTAAGGCCCAGCACCCCCGGTACGGGCCCGTAGGCTGTCGGCATGTCTGATCATGACGTGTCGCCGCTGTTAGAAGCCTTGCCGCGACCCGCCAGGACCACGGGTTTCCCGGCCGCCGTGCTGTGGGACATGGACGGCACCCTGGTCGACTCGGAGAAGGTCTGGGACATCTCCCTGGACGATCTGGCCGCCGAACTCGGCGGCACGCTGTCCCTGCCCACCCGGCAGGCGATGGTCGGCTCCAACCAGGAGCGCACCATCGCGATGCTGTTCACCGAACTCGGCCTCGACCACGTCGAGCCGGAGCTGGCGGCGGCCTCGGCCTGGCTGACCAAGCGCACCGCCGAGCTGTTCACCCTGGGCCTGCCCTGGCGGCCGGGCGCCCTGGAGGCGCTGCGGATGGTGCGCGCGAGCGGGTTGCCGACCGCGCTGGTGACCTCCACCCAGCGGGAGCTGACCGAGCTGGCCCTGGACAGCATCGGCCGGGAGTTCTTCGACTTCACCCTGTGTGGCGATGAGGTCAGCCGGACCAAACCGCATCCGGAGCCGTATCTGACCGCGGCCGCCCGTCTCGGGGTCGCCCCCGCCGACTGTGTGGTGGTGGAGGACTCGCCCACCGGCGCGGCCTCGGCGGCCGCGGCCGGGTGCACGGTGCTGGTGGTGCCGTGTGAGGTGCCGGTCGAGCCAGGCCCCCGACGCGTCTTCCGCGACACCCTGGAGAACCTCGACCTGGCCACGCTGGCCGGATTACCTGCGGAACATATTGACGACACCGCTCGTTGATAAAAGGTTGCCAAGCTTGCGTAACGAATAGATCACCGTTTCCGGCGGCCGGAAAAACGCAACGTGCATTTCCCGGCCGCCGGTGCGGCAGTCAGGTCAGGTGCTGGTCACCTTTCACCCCTCTGCCTGCTCTTACGGGCTGACTGGTCCCAGCCCCGCGTGTGCTGTCGCGCCCGCCGGCTCTGCCTTCCCCCGGCATTGCCGAGCGATCCCCATTTTTCCCCCATGGAAACGCTCCCCAGTTCTGTTGTCACCAAACAATGTGGTGCAACACCAATAATGCCCAACTCGCCGGGTGGCTGCCATCGAAATTAGTTGGATTTTCGATATCCGCAGGTCACCGGGAAATGATGCGGCCGGATGGCTCAGCCCAGTGCCTGCATCAGGGGGCTGTAGAGGCGGCTCCGGTCAGCGGGCAGCGGACCACCGTAGGTCATGATCGTCGAGGCGAAACCGGGGGTCAGTCCGCGGGCCGCCACCCAGTCGGCCAGGCCGGTGTGCAGGTCGTCGACGTCGATGCGCACCTCGGCCGCGCCCGCGGCCAGGGCCAGGTCGGTGAGCAGGGCCTGGGCCAGTTCGGGGCGTTGCGCCACCACCGGGCCGAGCACCAGGTGGTCGTCATTGCGCCAGGCCGCGGCGAACCCGGCCAGTCTGCCGTCGACCTCGATCACCCGGAGGTGTTCGGCGAAGGAGTGCAGGCGGCGCAGCACCGGGGAGCGGTCGGCGCCGAACACCGCGAGGTCCAGTTCCAGGACCGCGGCGAGGTCGGCCGGGGTGGCCGCGCGGCTGTGCCCGGCGGCGCCGGGTTCGGCCTGGAACCGGCCCCGGCGGGACTGGATCCGGCCGTGCGAGATGAAGCCGAGCTGCTCGTACAGGCCGAGGCCCTGGACGGTGGCGGTCAGCGCCAGGGTGGCCCCGCCCGCCTGGTCGATGGCGTGCCGCATCAGGCGTGTGCCCAGGCCCTGGCGGGCGAAGCGGGCGGCGACCAGGACCATGCTGACCGCGATCAGCTCGGCCCGGTAGCGGGTGAGCACCATGGTTGCGGCCAGGCCGCCGTCGGGGGCGCGCAGCGCGTGCACCTCGCCGACGCCCATCAGGAACCGCCACTTGCGTTCCTCCCGCGGCCACTCGCGATCGAGGGCCAGCGCGGAGCAGGCGGGCAGGTCAGCCGGGGTGAGCCGCTCGAACGGCGTGGTCGGGGCGATCATGCGAGCAGCATCGCCCCGGGGCGGCCCGCGGCAAATACTTTTAGCCCACGCTGAACCATGGCTCCACCACCAGCACGCCTTCCCCTGGCACGGCCTGGTACTCGCCGCGCCCCAACTCGACCCGGAGCAGCCGGGCCCCGACCCGCGACCAGTCCCGCGGATCCACCGTCACCACCACCTGCGTGGGTGTCTCCCAGACCAGGCCACGGTCGGGCTGGATCCCGCCGGGCAGCCAGCGCACGACCCCGGTGGGATCGGCTTCGGCCAGGTCGAACCAGGTCAGCGCGGGTGGGGCGTGGCTGGTGGTGAACAGGCCCGCGCCGCCGGGCGCCAGCCGCACCGTGCTGGGCAGCCACAGTTCCCGGCGCAGCCCGCCGGGCCCGGTGAGCACCACATCGTCGGCGGAGGCGACGGTGAGCATCAGCCCGGACCGCGAGTCGGCCTGGCTGACCGGCCCGGTCGGCCACTCGTACTCGGGCAGCCACTCCAGCCTGCGCGCGCCGTCGAGGAGGTCCAGGTGGTGCCGCCGCCGGTAGGACTGGCGGCCGATGTGGTGCTCGTCCACGCACAGCCGCCTGCCGTCCGGCTCCAGCCGCGCCGTGCCGGGTAGGTGCCCGCTACCCAGCCGCAGCAGTTCGCCGCCGGGCCGCACCAGCACGGTCTGCTCACCGAAGACGACCACGCCGTAGGGGGTGTCCAGGGCCCGCCGGGGATTGGGCACGCTCGGGCAGGTGAGCGGCGCGCCGTCGACCCAGCGGGTCAGCGTGCCGTCCTGGCCGAGGATCCCGGCCAGTGGCGGCGGACCCGCCGGCGGCCGGTACCCGGGGGAGTCCCAGGGCGCGCCGGGCGGCGGCAGCTGGGTGACGCCGCTGGTGATACCGGTGTGGCCTGCTTCCCGTGGCGGGTTCGTGGTCAGCGCGAACTCGCCGAGCAGGTCCCCGGTGGCGACCACGGTGCCCTGGTCGGCGACCTGTTCGAGCGCGTCGAGCACGGTGGTGCGGTCCACCAGCAGCCAGTCGGCCAGTTCGGCCAGCCGCCAGCGCCGCCCGGTCAGCTCGCTCCACGCGCCCATCATGATCAGGTCGGTGACGAACCACTTCGACCGGTCCGCGCTCCGCTCGCCGCGGGCGTGCCAGCGCGGCGGTTCCGGTTCGGCTGGCCAGAACTGCAACCGCCACAGCAGCCCCTCGTCCTCGGCGGCCCGGTTGGACACCCGGACCCGGTAGGCCCCTGGCGCGCCCAGGTCCAGGCCCTCCTCGATGAGTCCGCCGGTGAGGAAGGTCAGCCCGACGAACCCGGAGTAGCTCAGGTAGGGCGTCTCGACCACCTCGGTCCAGGCCACCCGCTCCGGCGGCGGGGCCGCGTCGTGCAGTTCGAGGGCGACCCGGTGGTAGCCGTCGAAGGCGTTGCCGTGCAGCCACCCCCACCCGGCCACCGCCACCGTCCCGCCCGGCTGCAGGTCCAGGGCGCCGTCGGTGAGCTGCTCGCCGCCCTCGGGCGGCTCCGGATCACCGCCGCGGAAGGCGTCGATCAGCACCAGGGTGCCGTACTCGGGCAGGTAGTCGTCCTTGATGAAGATCCCCCGTAAGGCCACCCGGGCAACCTAGCGGTCGGCACCGACAACGCCGGGCCCTTCCCCGCCGACGGTGTCCGGAAGACCCACGGCGGCGAGCCGGGCCGGATCGACCAGGATCGCGATGGCGGTGATCCGGCCGTCGGCGACGGTGAAGGAGATGACCGAGAGCGGCGTGCCGTCCGCCCGCCAGGACACGTACCCGGGCAGGCCGTTGACCAGCACCGCCTGGTGCCGGGCGACCGCGCCCGCGGCCAGGCGCGCGCCGGAGGCGACCGCGGTGGCGCCCAGGGTGACCACCACCCCACCCGGGGTGTCCACCGCCAGCCGCACGTCCGGGTCGAGCACCCGCAGCAGCGCCGCGAAATCGCCACCGGCCGCGGCCGCGCGGAAGGCCTGGACCACCGCGCGCTGCTCCCGGCTGGGCGCCGTGGGCCGCTCGGTGGCCCGCACCTTGCGGCGGGCCCGGCTGGCGATCATCTTGGCGGCGTCGGCGGATTTGCCCAGGATCTGGCCGATCTCGGCGAAGGGCACCCCGAACAGGTCGTGCAGCACGAAGGCCAGCCGCTCACCCGGTCCGAGCGAGTCCAGCACGACGAGCAGGGCCAGCCCGACCGAGTCGGCGAGCGCGGCGTGCTCGGCCGGTTCGGGGCCGTCGTCGACGGTGATCACGTATCCGGGCACCTCCTCGCCGTAGGTGGTCTCCTGGCGGGTCTGGCGGGAGCGCAGGACGTCCAGGCTGATCCGGCCGACCACCGTGGTCAGCCAGCCCGCCAGATTGTCGATGGTCGCGGTGTCCTGGCGGGCGACCCGCAGCCAGGCCTCCTGGACCGCGTCCTCGGCGTCGGCGTGCGAGCCGAGCACGCGATAGGCGAGGGCGCGCAGCCGGTCGCGCTGGGCCTGGAACGCCGCGGCCACCAGGTTCGCCTGGCTGGGGTCGGTCATCACCTCACCGGGCCCGGCGCGGTTCGCGCAGCGAGATCCGGTTGCCGTCCGGGTCCACCGCCGCGATGCGCACGCCGAAGGGGTAGTCCTCCGGTTCGGACCGGTCGAAGGGCACGCCCCGCCCGCGCATCACCTCGAAATCCTTGCGCAGGTCGTCGGACTCCAGGACCAGCGGACCGGGTGCGGCGAGCTGCCACGCCTCGACTCGCGGGTCCGCCTCGTGCGCCCACAGGATGATCTGCACCGGGCCGCCGGGCACCCCCACGGTGAGGAAGCGGCCCTCCGCCCCCGGGTAGTCGATCTGTTTCTCCAGGCCGAGCCCCTCGGTGTAGAACTCCAGCGCCCGGTCCTGATCGGTGACGCAGACCGTCACGAACATGATGTTCTTCAGCATCCTGGTCCTCCACTCCACTGTCGGTGTCGCCGGTATGACGGGAGCGGGCGGGCAAAGGTAACCGGAGGGATCCCCGCACCACCACGACGGTAGGTCCACCACCACTGCGCCGGTCCGGGGCCACCAGCGAGAATGAGCGGGTTGCAGTCGCGCTGGGGAGGATCTGACGAATGGCCGTGGCACACCGCGTGGGCAGGTTCGCCCTGCTGAGCTGGACGATTCCGCTGGTCGTCTACGCGGGACTGGGCATCGCGCTGTTCGGTCTGGTGGTGGCCTCCTTCGCCTTGTACACGGTGTGGCTGGGCCTGCCCATGTCGATCCTGTGCTTCGCGATCCTGCGCGGCTACACCGACCTGCACCGCCGCTGGGCCGGCGCCGTGCTCGGCGTCCGGATCGGCCGCCCGTACCGGCCGCGCACCGACAAGGGGTTCTTCCGGCTGCTGCGGCACGTGGTCAGCGATCCGGCGAGCTGGCGGGACTTCGCCTGGCTGCCGCTGAACCTCCTGGTGGGCATCGCGGTCTGCGCGATCGTGCTGGCCCTGTTCTTCGCCGGGCTGGGCGGGATCGTCGCGCTGCCCTGGTTCATCTGGCCGTTCCTGCCCGAGGGCAGCAGCTTCACCCTGACCTTCTGGACCATCGACTCCTGGGCCTCGGCCTTCTTCGTCGGCACCGGACACGGCCTGGTCTACCTGGCGCTGTGGTACATCGGCAGCCAGTGGATCTTCCGCGGCTACGCCATCCTGGCCAGGGCACTGCTGGCCCCCACCGAGAAGACCATGCTGGTCACCCGGGTGCGTGAACTGGCCGAATCGCGGGCGGACGCGGTGGACACCCAGGCCGCCGAGCTGCGCCGGATCGAACGCGACCTGCACGACGGGGCGCAGGCCCGGATGGTCGCCATGGGCATGAGCCTGGGTATGGCCGAGCAACTCATGACGAAGGACCCGAAGGCCGCGCAGGAGCTGCTGGCCGAGGCCCGGCAGGCCAACACCCAGGCGCTCTCGGAGCTGCGAGACCTGGTGCGCGGCATCCACCCGCCGGTGCTGGCCGACCGCGGGCTGGCCGGGGCGGTTCAGGCGCTGGTGCTGGCCAACCCGCTGCCCACCGATGTGGAGATCGAACTGCCCGGCCGGTTGCCCGCGCCAGTGGAGTCCGCGGCCTACTTCGCGGTGGCCGAGGCGCTGACCAACGTGGTCAAGCACAGCGGCGCGGCCAAGGCGTGGGTGCGGGTGACCCATTCCGAGGGCCAGCTGCACGTGCTGGTCGGCGATGACGGGCAGGGCGGGGCCAACCCCAGCGGCGGCACCGGCCTGCGCGGCATCGAACGGCGGCTGTCCGCCTTCGACGGACGGGTCATGGTGACCAGCCCGGCGGGCGGGCCGACCGTGGTGGTGATGGACCTGCCGTGCGAGCCGGTGCCGACCGTGGTCAGCGGCGAGAACTAAGCGCGGTTGCGCAGCTGGCTGGTGATGGTCGGGTCGGTGATCCGGTCGTCCTTGGCCAGCAACAGCACCTTGGACAGGATGACGCTGAGCTGGTCGTCGCCGTCGAAGGGCAGCAGCACCTTCCCGCCCTTGCCGCGGTTGCCGGGCACGATGCACAGGTAGCGGTCGTCGGGCTCGATGAGCACGTTCGCCGAGCCCAGGTGCACCCGGTAGCTGGCCAGGTTGCCGCGCACCCGGACGAACCGCTCGGTCAGCTCGACCCGGTCGGCCAAGGCGAGTTTGGGCAGCAGGTGAGCTAGGACGTCCCGGCGGACCTGGGCCCGCGCGCTCAGCTCGCCGAAGCTGACCTGTTGCCAGTAGCCGAAGTGCGGGTCCTCGCCGCGGTCCACCCAGTTGGGGTCCAGGGCGATCGAGCAGACCCCGACGAACAGGTCCACGTCGCGCATGGCCTCGGTGAAGACCAGTTCGGGGACCTCGTCCAGGGTGAGCGGGGTCTTGGCCCGGTCGGTGGCCCGGTGAAACCAGATCCGGTCGGTGGAGCACAGTTCGGCCGGTCCGTGCGCGTTGGCGTCGGTGGCGAAGTGCTCGAAGACCGCGGTCAGCCCGGCGTCCCGGAACTCCCGGCGGGCCCGGCCCTCGTAGCCGCCGTCGTAGGGGCCGAGGTAGTTGGCGACCCAGCCACGTTCCTTGAACAGCGCGTAGGTCTGGGCGTAGCGCAGCACGTGCGCGGCGAACCGGTTCGAGTAGGTCCCGGTGGCGCGTTCGGCGTCGGTGAGCAGGTAGACCTCACGGAAGGCCTGCTTGAACGGCTGGCGGAATTCCTCGGTCAGCAGCCAGGTCCGCCAGGCCGCGACCTCCTCGGTGGCGGCCCGCGCCGGATGCCACAGCCGTACCGGGCCCGCGGGGAAGTCGATCTCGCCGTCCAGGGTCAGCAGCCGCCCGTGCTGGGGCAGCCCGGTGGTCTCGCCAACGGTCCACAGCAGGCGGGCGGCGATCCGGCCGGTGATCGGGTGCTCCAGGTAGTACTGGCGCCACTCGGCCTGGTCCCATTCACGGTCCTCGGCGAAGAGACCCTCCACCCGGCGCCGCTCGCCCGCGATCACGGCCTTGACCTCGGTGATCCGCCGCTTGAGCGTTCGCACCGTCGATTCCTCGGCCGTCGCGGGCGGTTTGGCCACCCAGTCCGTCCCGTCCTGCCAGCGCACGGTGATCCCGAGATCCGCGCCGAGCAGCACCCGCGCCCGCACGTCGTTGTGGCTCAGCTCGGCCACCCCGTCGGCGTCGAACCCGGCGTCGTCCACCATCCGCTCGGCCAGCTGACCGGGGGAGAGGCCCAGGCGTGCGCCTGCCGTGGTCAGCGCGGCGGCGATGAGTTTGCGGTCGCCGTTGTTGCGGGTGGCCGCGTCCAGGCGCAGCAACGCCTGCACGGCCTCGGCGGTGCCGAGCAGGCCGAGCGCGAAGTAGGCGGAGTTGGGCACCTTCTGGCTAGTGATCCACCCGTCCCCGGTGCTCAGCGATCGCTGGGCCACCCGCACCAGCGCGGTCACCGCCCACTCCGGCCGCAGCTGACCGGTCGCCCAGGCCGCGGCGCGGACCAGGTCGGCGTTGCGGTCATGCACGACGATGGGCAGCTGCTCGCCCCAGACGCAGTCCACCGGGACGGGTGCGGCGTCGGCCACCCGGTCCAGCAGGGCGCGCAGCACGGCCAGGGTCCCGGGCTGGGCGAACACCGTTGCGGTGCCGGTGGTCCAGGTCTTGGTGGGTTTGCTGCCGGGCGCGGTGGCCAGCTGCCGCAGCACGGCGGTGGCGGCCGCCGGGTCGTGCCCGGTCAGCTCCGCGCGCACGGCGATCGCCCAGCCGTCCTCGCCGAAGAGCACCGAGAGATCCAGTTCCGCGCCCTGCTCCTCGGGCAACGCCGCCGCCAGCCGGGACCGCAACGAACCGCGGTCCTCCGGGGCCAGGTCAGCCCGCTGGTTCAGCGCGGCCAGCAACGTCCGGGTGGCCTCGACCGATCCGGCCTGCCGGGCCAGCGCCGCGGCGACCCGGAAGGGCACCAGGACATCGCCGTGCTTAGCCTTGATCGCCACCGCGGCGGCCTGTTCGGCGTCCTCGGGGGTGACGGTGAACGGGACGCGCAGCACCGCGGTGACCAGTTCGCGCAGCTCCCACCAGTGGCCGTTGCTCACCCGCCCACCCGCGGTCAGGCGCACCAGCGTCATCAGCGCCGACCCGACCCGCTCCGGCGGCTCCCCGGCCAGCCCCAGCGCCCAGTCCTCGAACCGGCCCTCGCGCAGCGGGACCATCAGGTCCTTGGCCCGGTTCTCGTGGTCCTTCCAGGACACCTCAGCCCCCCACCAGCGGAACCAGCCGGACAAAGCTCACCTCGTCGGCCTCGGTCAGGGTCAGCTGCTCGTCCAGGTCACCGACCTGGCGGTCGCCGACGAAAACGAAGAAACCGTTGCGCCCGAACGCCCGCACCGCGGTGTCCGCGGCGGCCTCCCAGTCCAGCCGTCGCCGGGACCGGTAGCCGTTGAGCGCGGTCTCCGCCGCCGAGGGCGTGACCAGCCCGGCGAAGCGGGCCGCCGGGCGCGCGTTGTGCCGGGCGACCTCCTCCCGGACCCGGAAGCGGATCAGCTCCCGCAGCGTGATCGGGCTGGGCACCCCGGCCAGCAGCAGCCGGGCGGTCTGCTGCCCGGTCGGTGTCGCGTCGGTAATGACGATGTTCATCCCCACGGCGCGGACTATGGCAGCCGCCACCGACAATCCCGGCCGGACGGCTCAGGGGCGGGGGTTCTTGTGGTTGTCCTTGACCGCCTCGAACCGGCTCTTCTCCACCACGGTGTTGGTGACGAAGCAGAACCGGTACACCACGATGCCGCCGCGCCCGCTGGGCTGCTCGTCCTTGGACAGGAAGTGCCTGCAGTTGGCCCCTCGCGGTTTCGGCGGGCCCTGCTGGCGGTAGCGGGCCAGCATCTTTGAGCTGCCGTGCGGCAGGATCCGGTCCGCCTCGGCCTTGCTCTGGCCCACGCTGACCGCGTCGTAGGTGCTGCGCTCCAGGGCCATGCCGTCCCAGGCCTTGAGGATCCAGCAGCCTGCGATGAAGGCGACCAGGGTCACCGTCAGCACCACGCCCACACCGATCCCCATGGCGTTGCGGACTCTCCGGTTCATCACCCCGACTGTTCCTTCCCCCACCGCTGCCGCCGACTCAGCCAGACTCCTCCGGCGGGGGCGCTGACCACATCACTCTGAAGTCTGGGGCCGCGCTCACGAAGGTCTACCCCGGGGTCCATCTCAGGTGCCACCGATCCCGGCCTCATGCGCCAGGATCGCGGCCTGCACCCGGTTCGAGCAGTCGAGTTTGCCCAGCACCCGGCTGACATACATCTTGACGGTGGCCTCGCTCATGTAGAGCCGCCCGCCGATGTCGGCGTTAGAGAGGCCCTGGGCGAGCAGTTCGAGGACCTCGCGTTCGCGGTCGGTGAGCACGTCCAGGCGGCGCTGGGCGTCCACCGCCTTCGCGGTGCCGCCGGTGGCCGAGACCCGGCCGATCACCCACTTGGTCACCGACGGGGACAGGTAGGCCTCACCGGCGGCCACCACCTGCACGGCGCGGATGAGTTCCTCGGGCGCGGAGTCCTTGAGCAGGAACCCGGCGGCCCCGGCGTCCAGGGCCCGGCCGATGTACTCGGACTCGCCGAAGGTGGTGAGGATGACGACCCGGGTGTCCGGGGCGAGTTTGGTCAGCTCGGCCAGGGCGGAGAGGCCGTCCATGCCGGGCATCCGGATGTCGAGCAGCAGCACGTCGGCCGAGCGCGCGGTGACCTCGGCGATGGCCGCGCGGCCATCGCCGGCCTCGGCGATCACCTCGATGTCCTCGGCCGCGGACAGCACGAGCTTGATGCCCGCGCGCACCAGCGGTTCGTCATCGGCGACGATCACCCGGACCACGTGTGCCTCCCACTTGGCCGCGCCCGGCCCTCGCCCTTGCTGGGAGATGCTCGCACACCGGCACGGGGCGAGCCGCGGCGACGGGGAAATGATCCAGCCGGGGCGAGCGGCGGCGACGGGGCACATCAGAACGGTCGTTTGACGACCAACCGATCTTTCTGGGTCAGCTGGCCGTCCCGGAAGCAGAACCGGAACGCCTCGGTCCGGTTCTCCGGCAGTTCGGAGCCCTCCACGTAGTAGTACCGGCAGCGTGTGCCCTCCGGCACCGGGCCGGCCTGGTCGCCGATGCGAGTCTCGGCCCCCGCGCTGGCCTCGCCGAAGCGTTCCACCATGACCTGTTCGGTCTCCCCGAGCCTGGCCTCGTGGAACCGCTCGGGCACCAGCATCTCCCCGTTGCGGATGATCACCCAGACGATGGCCCCGACGAAGGAGAACAGGCTGAACAGGACGAGTCCGCTGATGGCCAGGCCGGTGAGCACCGGGCGGTGCCGGATGGTCTGCATCAGGGTGCTGACCTCGGTGCGGGCCAGCGGATGGGTGGCGGGCACGGTGGTCAGCGGGGCGTCGAGGTCCGCCTCGGTCTCGGCGGCGGGCTCGCCCTCGAAGGGCAGCACCGCGGCGACCCGGAAGCCGCCGTCGGCGGTGTGCGCGGCGTGCAGCACGCCCCCGGCCAGCCGCACCCGCTCCCGCAGCCCGGTCAGCCCCTGCCCGCTGCCGCCACCCCTCGGCGGTGCGGTGGCCGCGGTGTTGACCACCTCGATGATCACCGCGTCGGACTCGTAGTTGAGCCGCACGGTGACCGCGCCGCCGGGGGCGTGCCGCAGCGCGTTGGTCAGGCCCTCCTGGGTGACCCGGTAGAGCGCGTTCTCGATCGGCCGGGGCAGCGGCACCGCCTGGCCGGTCTCGGCCTGGCTGACCCTGGCACCGCTGCTGCGCGCGGATTCCAGCAGTTCGGGCAGCTGGTCCAGGCGGCGGGCGTGCAGTGGCACGTCCTGGCTGTCCTGGCCGAGCACGCCGATGATCTCCCGCAGCTCCTCCATGGCCCGCCGCGCGGTGTCGTGCAGGATCCCGGCGGCCTCGGCCTGGGCCGGATCCTGGCTGGCCGCGAGCTTGAGCCCGCCGGCCTGCAGGGAGATCAGGGTGAGGTGGTGGCCGAGACTGTCGTGCATGTCCACCGCGATCCGGGTGCGTTCCCGGATCCGCGCCTCGGCGACCAGCGAGCGGCGTTCCCGTTCCAGGTACTCCGCGCGTTCCCGCAGCGCCTCCACCAGCAGGCTGCGCCGGGCGCTGCTGCGCCCCAGCACCGCGGGCAGCAGGATGAACCACAACGTCATGATCACGTTGAAGCCCAGGGCCATCATGCTGGCCACCACGCTGTCCCCGTAGAGCGGGGACACCGCGGCGGCCACCGCGAAGTGGCCGAGCGCGGCGGCGAGCAGCCTATACAGCGGCCCGATCCGCCTGCCCGCCGCGTAGGCCAGCGGGATGCCCACCGCGCCCACCCCGAGCGCGCCCACGACCAGCGCGGTGGCCGGGAAACGGCGGCGCAGGAACAGCGAGACCGCGGTGAAGGTCACCGCCGGGATGGCGACCTCGGTGGCCATCGGCCAGGGCGGCAGCAGCAGCACGGAGATCCCGACCAGCAGGTAGAGCCCGCCCTCCAGGGTCCACTGCCGCCAGCCGGAGATGCCCAGCCACGGCTGCCGGGCAGTGGTGTCCATCTGGGCAGTCTAGTTTCAGCGCAGGTCGGCGGTGGCGTTGCGGCTCACCGCGATGGCCAGCGGCCCGCCGATGGCCAGCACCGTCAGCGTGATCGCCTGCCACAGCGGCAGCTCGCCCGGGTTGAACAGCCGGGAGAAGGCGGCGGTGACGTTGAGCCAGGACAGGATGTCGGTGGCCAGTGGCGAGAGGGTGGCCAGGCCGTGCACGGCGCTGAGCACGAACGGCACCCCGATCGCGATGAGCAGGCTGAACAGCACGCTGCGGGTGGCCGCGCCGAGGGCGAAACCGAAGGCGTAGGCCAGCATCAGGCTGCCGAAGCCCTCCAGCAGCAGCCCGTCCAGACTGCCCACGCTCTGCCCGCCCGCGGCGGCGAAGCCCGCGATGGTGATCCCGCCGAGCGCGGTGGCCAGGCCGAAGCCGAGCACTCCCGCCAGCAGCGCGGAGATGGCCTGGGCGCCGAACCAGCGGCCGCGGCCGGAGCTGACGCCCAGCACCACGGCCACGCCGCGCCGGGCCCACGGGTCGACCGCGAGCACCGCCCCGGCGACTGGGGCGAGCAGCACCAGCAGACTGAGGTAGAGCGCGAGCCCGGTGGTCTGCTTGTCCGGAGTGAACGAGCTGATGTTGGCCAGCACCGTGATCAGCACGACGGTGCCCAGCGCCGCGGGCAGCAGCAGCGCGAGCAGTCCGGCGCGGTGCGCGCGGAGGGTGCCGAGGTGGGTTTTGACCAGCAGCGGCAGGCCGATGGGCGTGGGTGTCAGGGTGGTCATCCGGCTTTCCTCAGCTCCGTGTCGTGGGCTTGCAGGTACAGCTCTTCCAGGCTGGCGCCGGTGGCGCGCAGCACCTGGATCGACTCGTCCAGCACGATCCGGCCTTCCCGGATGAGCACCACCCGGTCGACGTAGGTCTCCAGGGCGAGCAGGTCGTGGCTGGAGACGAGCACGGTCGCCCCGGCCAGGGCGCGTTCGGCCAGGGTGTCCCGGACAAAGCGCTGGGCCACCGGGTCCAGGCCGTTGGTGGGTTCGTCCAGCAGCAGCACCGGCCGGTCGCCGAGCAGCGCGAGCCCGAGGGCCAGGCGCTGGCGCATGCCCAGGGAGTAGGTGCGGACGCGGTCCCCGGCGGCCGTGCTGAGGTCGACCCTGGCGAGCATCTCCTCGGCGGCGTGCGCGGGCAGGCCGAGCAGGTCGGCGATGAGGGTGGCCGCGAGCCTGCCGGTCCAGTTGGGTGGCAGCGCGGAGGCGTCCAGCGAACTGCCCACGACCCGCCCGACCGAGGGGTAGTCGCGGACGTTCTTGCCGAGCACGAGCAGCCGGCCTGCGTCGGGCCGGGCCAGCCGCAGCGCGCTGCGCATCAGGGTGGTCTTGCCCGCGCCGTTGTGCCCGACCAGTGCGGTGACCTGTCCGGGCGCCGCGGCGAAGGACACCCCGTCCAACACCGTGCGGCGCCCGAACCGCTTGCTGACGTTCTCTGCCTCAAACATGACACAACGGTAGAAAAGCGCAGGTCACTCCGTCAGTTGCCCAAAGTCGAGCGGGCCGCTGACCTTCGTCTGGGCTTACCGGGTGATCGGCAGCGTCGCGGGCAGACCAAAGGCGGTGATCAACTTCCCCTCGAAGGTGACCACCTCGGCGACCAGCCCGTCCTCCACCCGCAGCACGTCCAGTGCGGCCACGGTGTACTCGGTCGCGCCGGGCTTGAGCACGTAGTTGGCCACCGCGGGCTGCCGGTTGACCCAGGTGGGCAGCGCGGCCCACTGGCCCCAGGAGTCGGAGCCGCCGGGCATGACGAGGCTCCACTGCGCGATGAGTTCGTCCCGGCCGCGCATCGAGAACGGGTGCGGCGGCATCGTGTGCAGCGCGTCGGCGTGCAGCAGCTGGGCCATCGCGGTCATGTCGGCGGATTCGGTGGCGGCGATGAAGCGGGCCAGGATGTCTCGTTCCTCGGCGGAGGGTTCGGCGGGCACGGTCCAGTCCGCGCGCCGCCGGGGCAGGTGGTCCTTGAGGGTGGCGCGGGCACGCTGCAGGGCGCTGTTGGCCGAGGCGACGGTGGTGTCCAGGGCCTTGGCGGTCTCGGCGGCGGCCCAGCCGAGCACATCACGCAGGATCAGCACGGCCCGCTGGCGGGGCGGCAGGTGCTGCAGCGCGGTGAGGTAGGCCAGTTCGATGGTCTCCCGTGCCACCACCACGGCGTCGGGTTCGTCCGCGGCGGGCGCGGCCAGCTCCAGCAGCTGATCGGGGTAGGGCTGCAGCCAGGACACCTCACTGGTAGTGGCCAGTTCCGGATCGGCCACCGCGGTCTGCTGCGGGGCGGGCCGCTTGGCGATGGCGTCCAGGCTGGCGTTGGTGGCGATCCGGTACAGCCAGGCCCGCAACGTGGCCCGCCCCTGGTAGGTCTCCCTGCGGTGCCAGGCCCGCAGGAAGGTCTCCTGGACCAGATCCTCGGACTCCTCGAAGGAGCCGACCATCCGGTAGCAGTGCACCCGCAGCTCGTGCCGGTGCCGTTCGACGAGCTGTCCGAAGTCCTGCTCGTTCATGGTGACCGCGACGTCCACAACGCCTCCCCGGGTTACCCGCGCCGCTGTTCGGCGCGTCACCAGTTATGACCGGCCCACACCCAAAAAGTAATCTCCGCGCAGGTCAGCCCGGGTGCAAGCCCACTCAGCCCGGGCGCAAGCCCGACTCGGCCGGGGTGCAGACCCATCTCAGCCCACGCTCGGCCCCAACCTCACCCGGGTGCGGGCCGATCGCGCCCGGCCAGGCCACGCTCAGACCGGCCGCCGCGCTCAGACCGGCCGCAGCCCGACCGCCGCGAAGGCGGACCGAGGCGCGGGTTCCTCACCACAACTGGCCGGCGCCGCGGGCAAAGGCCGTTCCACGACCTCCACCAGCCACCGCCGCCCGTCTAGGTGCTCGACCCGAACCGGTTCATCCTGTTCCTCGAACACCGTCAGCGCATCCGGATCCAGCTCGGCGGAGACCTCCCGCACCGCGAGTTCCGCGGCCTGCCCCCGCCGACTCCACGTACTCCGCCCCCGCAACCCCACGATCTCGACCTGCCCCTTGCGCGCCCCCAGCAACGCGGCCTGGGCGGTGGCCAGATCGAGGCGGCCGTAGCTGTACCCGGTGGGCAGCACCAGCCCGGTGGGCGCGAACCGGTGCCCGCCAAGATGACTGCACTCCCAGACCGCGGGCCGGAACCCCCGGTCGAGTTCCTCGGCGATGGGCCGGCCCAGCTGGGTGCAACACCGATCGCGCCGGCCGTTGGTGCAGACCAGCAGCAGCGGCTCGGCGGTGGGCTCGCCCAGGCGGGGGTCGGCGAAGTCCAGGTCGAGCAACTCACGCGGGTCGGCGAGGGTGGCGGTGTGCAGGGTGGTCGCGCCGGGCGCGGTCCGCGCCAGGAAAACCCGCCGCGGCCGCGCGGGGTCGCTCCGCCCAGGCGAGCGAATCAACAACACCTTGACCCCGGTGCCCTCACTGCGCCGGATCAGCTCCGCCCCGAGCCCCGGATCAAGCCGACTCTCCAGCAGCGCCTTACGTCCCCACGGCCCAGGCTGCTCCAGGCAGAGCCAGGTCGCGGCAGTCGGCCCGGTGGCCGCCACCGGCTCGGCCAGCCACGCCGCGCAGCCGGTCATGCGCGCTCCGTGACGGTGTTCTCGCTGGTCACGATGCCAGTGTGCACTGTCGGCGACAGGTGCCGGGTGTCGGGCGACCGGCGTCGGCTCCGGGCCGGGCCGGGCCGGGCCCCGCATGCCCCGCGCCCGCCTGCCCGGCGCGCTCGCTGGCCCGACCTCTTCGATCCGGCGGGCTGGTGTCGTCCTGCCCGACCCGGCCGCTGCCCGACGGATGCCCCTGGCCCCGATCGGTTGCCTGGCGGTTGCCTCTGGCTCCGACCAGTGGCTCCGACCGGTGCCTCTGACTCTGGCCGGTGGCCGTGAGGTCGGCCAGTGCCCGTGAGGTCCTGATCCGTCCCGTGCCGGGGTCCGCCGCCGCCACCGTTCCTCTGCGGAACGCGGAAACGGCTGTTTTGGTTGCCTTGGCGTGTGGATCTTGTCGCTCGATCGGGTCATTCGCGATCCAACGCGCCTGGCGGACCAGCCGCGACCAGCCCTCACTTTACCGCCTCGACCAGCCGGAACTCGCCAGTCCGCTGGACTTATCCACACCCGCCGCATCCTCGGCCTTCCGCCGAAAGTGTGCCGAACCCCAGCAGAGCGGAACCCCGCGGAGCCGGAGCCCAGCAGGACGGTCGAGCCGAGAAAGCCTGCCGCGGGCCCCAGTCTCGAACCTGCCGCGAGCCCTGGCCTCGAAACCGCGTCGGACCGCGCTGGGCCAGACCCAACCAGACCAGACCAGGCCGGACCGCGCCTGACCAGTCCTGTTCGGGCCGGGCCGGGCCGGGTCGGGTCGGCGAATCGAGCTTGCTGCCAGTCAGCGGCCAGCCACTCCTGCCAGCCGATCAACAGCGCCCAGCCGATCAGCAGCCTGCCCCCAATCAAGCCACCCCATCAGAGCCACCCCATCAACAGCCCCGCCACCGCGGCGCCCGCTTCTCGCTGAACGCCGCCGCCCCCTCCCGGGCATCCATCGACCCCGAAACCTTGTGATACCAAGGATCCTGGATCGCGAACGCGTCCCTCTCAAGCACCGGACGCACGATCTGTTTCACCGCGGCCAGTGCGAGCGGCGCGTTCCGGCTGATCCGGGCCGCCAGCTCCAGCGCCACGGCCAGCGCTTCGCCGTCGGGCACCACTCGGTTGACCAGGCCGTGACTCGCCGCCGCGGTGGCGGGCAGGGGGTCGCCGGTGAGGAGGAGTTCCATGGCGATGTGGTGGGGGAGGTGCTGGGGGAGGCGGGTTACGCCGCCTTCGCCGGCGATCAGGCCGCGTTTGACCTCCGGGAGGCCGAATTGGGCTGACTGGGCGGCGATGATGAGGTCGCAGGACAGGGCCAGCTCGAAACCGCCTGCCATGGCGTAGCCCTCGACGGCGGCGAGGATGGGCTTGGTGAGGGGGCGGCGGGTCAGGCCGGCCAGGCCGTGGTCGCCGATCACCGGGATGTCCTCGCCTGCGGCGAAGGCGCGTAGGTCCATGCCTGCGCAGAAGTGGCCGCCGGCGCCGTGCAGGACGGCGGCGGTGAGGCCGGGGTCGGACTCGAGGCGGTCCAGGGCGGCGCTGACCGCTACGGCGGTGGCGTGGTTGATGGCGTTGCGGGCCTGGGGGCGGTTGAGGGTGATGACCAGGACGGTGTGCACGGTCTCGGTGTCGACGGTCATCGGCGTACCACCGGCAGGCTTTCCAGGCCGCGCATGACGCGGGAGGGGCGCCAGCGCAGTTCGTGCTCGGGGGCGGCCAGGCGGATCTCGCCCAGCTTGTGCAGCAACAGGTTCACCGCGAGCGCACCCTCCATTCTGGACAGTGCGGCGCCGATGCAGAAGTGCGGGCCGCGGCCGAAGGCGAGGTGGTCGTTGGGGTCTCGGGTCAGGTCCAGGCGGTCGGGATCGGGGAAGTGGGACGGGTCCCGGTTGGCCGAGCCGATCAGCAGGCTGACGATGTCGCCGGGCTGGATGAGGCGCTCGTGCAGGCGGATCGGCTGGGCGGCCACCCGGAAGGTGGCGTCGCGGACCGGGGAGTCGTAGCGCAGCAGCTCTTCCAGGCCGGTGCCGATCAGCGCCGGGTCGGCACGCAGCGCCTGGAGCTGGCCGGGGTGGCGGAGCAGGGCGAGCATGCCGTTGCCGATGAGGTTGACGGTGGTGTCGTGGCCGACGAGCAGCAGCAGGTAGGCGGTGCTGACCAGCTCCTCCTCGGAGAGCTGTTCCCGCGCGCCGACCAGGGCGCCCAGCAGGTCGAGTTCGCCGGTGTGCTGCTGGCGTTTGTGCGCGATGAGTTCGGTGAGGAAGGCCCGGAGCCGGTCGTCGGTGCGGTGTCCGGCGGTGGGCACCACGGTGTTGGTGAGCAGGGTGCGGGTCGCGGGGGTGTTCAGGTGCTCGGGCACGCCCAGGATGGTGCAGATCAGGGTGAAGGTCAGCGGCAGCGCGAACTCGGCGATGAGGTCGGTTCCGGTGTCCGGGTCGATCCGGTCCAGCAGGTCCTCCGCGGTGCGCTGGACGAAGGGTTCCAGCGCGGCGATCCGGCGGGGCAGGAACGCGGTGCTGACCAGGCGGCGCAGCCGGGTGTGCTCGGGTGGGTCGGCGTGCACGAGGTGTTTGTTGAGCCCCTCTGGTCCCGGCCGGTAGCCGGGGACGGTGCCGGGGTTCTTGCTCAGGCGCTCGTCGCCGAGCAGGGCGCGGACGTCGTCGTGGCGGGAGACGTGCCAGATGAGGCGGCCGTCGCGTTTGCGTTCGGCGAAGACCGGGGCGTGCTCGCGCAGCCAGCGGAAGTACGGGTAGGGATCACTGGCCCGGCGGGTCAGCAGCTCGGCGGGTGGGCTCGCCTGCACCAGGACGTCGGTCATCTGCGCGTCGGCGCCTTTCGCTCCTGCGATCGACCCCGAGGCGGGTCCGCTCACGGCGATCGAAACGCATCCGGGCGGGCATCCGGCGCAAGACCACCCGATCTTGTGGTCCTGGGCGGAGTCGGGTTGCGCGGGAAACCGGCACGTGCCATCCGATCATCCGCGGCTAGCCTGGGCGGCATGACTGGGGACCTGTTCACCGACGCCATCCGCTCACCCGAGGCATTGCGCTCGCTCTACGAGGCGCCCTCCCCGCTGGCCGCGCGCAAGCAGATCAGCGAGATCGACGAGATGGCCCGCCGGTTCATCGCCTGCTCCCCGCTGGTGTTCATCTCCAGCGCCAGCGCGGCGGGCGACTGCGATGTCACCCCGCGCGGCGGCCCGGCAGGCTTCGTCACCGTGCTCGACGACAAGCACCTGGCCATCCCGGACGCCACCGGCAACAAACGCCTGGACACCTGGCACAACGTGCTGGAGACCGGGCGGGCCGGGCTGCTCTTCGTCATCCCCGGCCGCGGGCAGACCCTGCGGATCAACGGCGCCGCCTGCCTCAGCGCCCGCCCAGAACTCCTGGACTCCCTCACCGCCGTCGGCAAGCCCCCGGTCAGTGCGCTGGTGCTGCGGGCCGAGGAGGTCTACGCGCACTGCCCCAAGGCGTTCGTGCGCTCCAAGGCCTGGCAGCCGGAGGGCTGGCCGGATCCCAGCGCCCAGCCCACTCCGGCCGAGGTCACCCACGCGCACCTGCGCTCGCCCGAGATCACCATCGCGATGGTCGAGCAGAGCCAGCGGGAGAGCCTGCTCTACCGCTTGGAGTGATCATCGGGTAAGCGGGTGCGCACCAGTTCGACCAGTTCCTCCTTGTCCTTGATGTGGCGGTACAGGGCCATCGGAGAGCAGCGCATCCGCTCGGCGACCCGGCGCATGCTCACCCCCGCGAGCCCCTCCTCCGTGGCAATGGCCACCGCGGCGGCGACCACCGCCTCTCGTGTCAACCTGGCCGGGCGACCCGGCCGGCGTGGTTGCTGGCCCCCAGGCGTCATCACATGAGTGTGCCTGAGACAAGCCAGTCCCAAACTACGCAAAACGTGCACCAGCAGAACCGTTGTGTTTCGGTCTTGACACCAGGCGCCCAGGCGCGCAACCGATTGGAGCAGCCATGCCACCCGTCACCGTGATCACCGGGGGCAGTCGCGGCATCGGGGCGGCCACCGCCCGCCGCCTCAGCGCCGACGGTCACCGGGTCGCCATCAGCTACGTCCAGGCCAGCGGACCGGCCGAGGAACTGGCCAGGGAGATCGCGGGCGCTGGCGGCCGCTGTGTGGCGGTGCGCGCGGACACCACCGTGCAAGCCGACGTGGACCGGCTCTTCGACCTGGCAGGACAGGAACTGGGCGTGGTCACCGGGCTGGTCAACAACGCCGGCATCACCGGACCGCTGGGCAGGCTGGCCGACCTGTCCGGGGACACCCTGCGCCGGGTGGTGGAGGTCAACGTGGTCGGCTACCTGCTCTGCGCCCAGCGCGCCGCCCGGCAGATGGCCGCCTCCGCGGGCGGCGCGGGCGGGGCGATCGTGAACATCTCCTCGGCCGCGGCCACCCTGGGCAGCCCCAACGAGTACGTGCACTACGCCGCGACCAAGGGCGCGGTGGACTCGATGACCGTGGGCCTGGCCAAGGAACTCGCGCCCGAGGGCATCCGGGTCAACGCGGTCGCCCCTGGCATCATCCAGACCGAGATCCACGCCGCCATGGGCGATCCGGACCGCCCGCAACGCCTGGCCGGACGCATCCCGGCCGGGCGGCCCGGCGAGCCGGAGGAGATCGCGGCGGCCATCGCCTGGCTGCTGGGCCCGGACTCCTCCTTCACCACGGGTGCGGTGGTCCGGGTGGCGGGCGGACTGTAGACATTCAACGGGCTGTCCCGGCGTTGTGTTCGCGGTAAGCGCGACGTCAGGACCCCCGCCTACGCTGCCGCCATGACCTACCTGAGCAGCGCGAACGCCGCCGAGCGCACGCTGACGCTCGCCGCGGGCCCGGAACGGCCGAAGCTGACCTACCACACCGATGGTGACCGGCTGGTCGTCTTCGCCGCCGTCGGTGGGGCGCCCCAGCACCCGGACTGGTTCCACCAGGTCCTCACCCACCCGGAGGTCACCGTCGAACTCGACGGCGAGACCTTCCCCGCCGTCGCCGCGGTCACCACCGGCCCGGAGCGGTACCGGATCTGGTCCACCGCGGTCCGCCGCACCCCCGCGCTGGCGGAGTACCAGGTCAGGGCCGGGGCCAGGACGATCCCGGTGATCACGTTGCGCCGTCGGGAAGTCTGAAGACGAGGGTGTCGGTGCGGGCTGGCAAGATCGCCGTGTGCGCTTCTACGCTGACCTGCACATCCACTCGAAGTACTCCCGCGCCTGCAGCCGCGACTGCGACCTGGAACACCTGACCTGGTGGGCCAGACGCAAGGGCATCGCCCTGGTCGGCACCGGCGACTTCACCCACCCCGCCTGGTACGCGCACCTCACCGAGACCCTGGAGCCCGCCGAACCCGGGCTGTACCGGCTCAAACCCGACCTCGACCGCGACATCAACCGGACCCTGCCGACCAGCTGCGCGGGCACCGACGTCCGGTTCATGCTCTCGGTGGAGATCTCCACCATCTACAAGCGCGGTGACAAGACCCGCAAGGTCCACCACCTCATCTACATGCCGGACCTTGAGGCGGCGGCCCGGTTCAACCAGCGCCTTGGCAAGATCGGCAACCTCGGCTCGGACGGCCGCCCCATCCTCGGCCTGGACTCCCGCGACCTCCTGGAGATCACCCTGGAGGCCAGCCCGGATGCCTACCTGGTGCCGGCGCACGTGTGGACGCCGTGGTTCGCGGTGCTGGGCTCCAAATCCGGCTTCGACGCCATCGAGGACTGCTACCTCGACCTGGCCCAGCACATCTTCGCGGTGGAGACCGGCCTGTCCAGCGACCCGGAGATGAACTGGCAGGTCTCCGGCCTGGACAAGTACCGCCTGGTCAGCAACAGCGACGCGCACTCCCCGCCGATGCTGGGCCGGGAGGCCACCGTCTTCGACACCGGCCTGGACTACTTCGCGCTGCGCCGCGCCCTGAAGACCGGCGAGGGCTTCGCCGGGACCGTGGAGTTCTTCCCCGAGGAGGGCAAGTACCACCTCGACGGGCACCGCAAATGCGAGGTGCGCTTCGACCCGGCGCAGACCCGCGCGCACGAAGGCCGCTGCCCGGAGTGCAAGAAGCCGCTCACCGTCGGCGTGCTGAGCCGGATCAACGACCTGGCCGACCGGCCGCTGGGCTTCCGGCCCGAGGGCGCGGCCGGGTTCCGCAACCTGGTGCCGCTGCCGGAGATCATGAGCGAGATCGTCGGGGTCGGGCCGAAGTCGAAGAAGGTGCAGACCGCGCTGAACGCGCTGACCACCGCGCTCGGCCCGGAACTGGCCATCCTGGACGAGGTGCCGCTGCACCTGATCGCCGAACAGCACGAGCTGCTGGGCGAGGCGATCGGCCGGTTGCGGCAGGGCAAGGTCTTCCGCGATTCCGGCTTCGACGGCGAGTACGGCGTGATCCGGATGTTCGAGCCGGGCGAACTGCGCCGCCGCAATGAGGCCAGCACCTTCGCCCTGTTCGAGGACTCCCTCTTCGCACCGGAACGCACCGCACCGGTCCGCCGCGCCGACCCGGAACCGGTGCTGTTCGCCGCGCCGGAACCCGAGCTGGCCGAGCCCGCCACCCTCGTGGTCGAAGCCGCCACTGAGCCCGATCCCAGTGCCGCGCCGTCCCTGCTCGACGGCCTGGACCCCGACCAGCGCGCCGCCGCCGAACGCCTTGGCGGCCCGCTGCTGATCATCGCCGGACCCGGCACCGGCAAGACCCGCACCCTCACCCACCGCCTCGCCCACCTGATCACCGCGCACGACGTGCCACCGGAACAGTGCCTGGCGATCACCTTCACCCGCCGCGCCGCCGAGGAGATGCGCGAACGACTCGCCGCCCTCGCGCCAGGGCACGCCGGGCGGCTGACCATCTGCACCTTCCACGCGCTGGGTGTGCGTTTCCTGCGTGAGCTGCACGAACGCCTCGGCCTGTCGGCCAACTTCACCATCGCGGGCACCGAGCAACAGCTCGCGATCCTCACCGAGGTCACCGGCGCGGAGAAGACCGCCCGCGAACTCCTCGACGGCAAGACCGAGTGGGACGCGGACCTGCGCGACCGCTACACCAAGACCTTGCGCGCCAGGGACCTGGTCGACTTCGACGACCTGATCACCCAGCCGGTCGCCCTGCTCGAAGCCGATGAGGAACTGGCCGAGTCGTACCGTGACCGGTACCGGTGGATCTCGGTGGATGAGTACCAGGACGTGGACGAACTCCAGTACCGGCTGCTGCGGCTGCTGGCGGGGGAGCGGGCCAATCTGACCGCCATCGGCGACCCCGACCAGGCCATCTACCGCTTCCGCGGCGCCGACGTCGGCTTCTTCCTGCGCTTCCGGCAGGACTTCCCCGGCGCGGCGACCGTGCAGCTGACCCGCAACTACCGCTCCGGCAAGCACATCATCACCGGCGCCCGCCAGGCCATCGAACCCACCACCCTGGTGCCAGGCCGGGAACTGCTCGCCTGCGGCAGCCACGCCGAGCACGCGTTGATCGGCCTGCACACCGCCGCCGACGAGACCACCGAGGCCGCCTTCCTCGCCCGCACCATCGACCAGCTGCTCGGCGGCTCCTCCTTCCACTCCCTGGACAGCGGCCGGGTCCAGGGGGATGGCGACGGCGGTCTGTCCTTCAGCGATTTCGCCGTGCTCTACCGCACCGACAGCCAGGCCCGCGCCGTGGTGGAGGCGCTGACCAGGGCCGGGGTGCCGTTCCAGAAACGCTCGCACGACCGGCTGCTGCACCGTCCCGGCGTCGCGGAGATCCTGCGCGAGCTGAGTTTCGTCAGCCCGGAGCAGGCCACCGACGTCCCGGCCAGGGTGCGGGCCGCCGCCGAGACCGCGCTGAGCCGGATCCCGGCGGCCGAGCTGGACGAACGCGCGGTGGACATCCACACCGCGCTGGACCTGCTGGCCCCGCTGAGCCGGGCGCACGAACACGACCTGGACGCCTTCCGCACCGAGCTGTCCCTGGGCGCGGAGGTCGACTCGATGGACCCGAGGGCTGACCGGGTCTCGCTGCTGACCCTGCACGCGGCCAAGGGCCTGGAGTTCCCGGTGGTCTTCCTCATCGGCTGTGAGGACGGTCTGCTGCCGCTGCGCTGGCAGGGCGCGACCGGCCTGGACGCCGAGCACGTCAACGAGGAGCGGCGGCTGTTCTTCGTCGGCATGACCAGGGCCCAGGATCGGCTCTACCTCAGCCACGCCGCCCAGCGGCACCGCCACGGCGCGGACCGGAACCTGCCGGTCTCCCCGTTCCTGGCGGTGCTTGGCCCGGACCTGCTGGAACGGCACGGTGACGCGGTGCCGCGCAAGCGGAAACCGCGGCAGATCAGCCTGTTCTAGTCGGCCGGGTGGCGGCTGATCAGCACGATCACCGCGATGGCCAGCCCGATCGCGAGCATGCCCTGGTAGAAGCCGGTGAACACGGTGATCGCCGCGGTGACCATGCCGACCACCTGCATCGTCACCGCCAGCGGCCGCGCCCAGGCCGGGCTGGCGATCAGTCGGAGCGCGGCCAGGAACACCAGCAGCGCGATCAGCGGGTTGGCCACGACCACCACCCAGGCGAACCCGGAGACGGTCTGACCGTGGTCGAGGCGGGTGGAGATGGTCAGCAACTGCACCACCCAGGCGCCCAGCGTGGCCACCGCCTGGGCGAACATGATCACCCTGGCCACGGTCAGCCCCCGTGGCGTGCGCACCGCTGTGTCCATCGGGACCCCTCCCCCTGCTCCGTGGTTAACGTCAGGCACGGTAGCCACAGACGAGGGGGAGGGGTCCCGATGCGGCGAGGCTGGATGTCCGCGACCGTGCTCACCACAACGGTGCTGCTGGGCGCCGCCGGGTGCGCGGCGACGCAGCCGACGGTGTGCAAAGGCGGGATCTGCTCCGGGCCCGGGTACAGCCCGTCCAGCTCGACCCAGATCCAGACCGGCATCGTGCACGTGCTCAGCGCCATCGGCTTCGCCGCGGTGGTGCCCGGCACCGCGGCCGGACCCGCCCGCCGGTCCAGCCACTCCCCACCCCGCCGGGCAGCGGGTGGGCCCCGCCGCGCTGAACCAGGCGATTCCGCTGGTGGCGTAACCGATCCCGGGCGCACAGCCCTGGACCTACGGTGGCCGCATGCACTCACCGATCACGGGCACGGCCGCCGGCGTGCCGTACACCGCCCTGCCCCCGGCCACTGACGGCCCGGCGCCGCTGATCGTCACCTGGCACATGCTGGACGCGCCCCGCTCCGACGCCGCCTTCGCCGCCGCGTTGCCCATGCACGAACTGCCCGCCTGGCGGGTGCACCTGGGCATGCCGATGTGCGGGGCGCGGATGGTCGACGGCAGCATGGACGCCGGCCTGGCGCTGATCCGCGAAGACCCGCTGATGTCCTTCCTGTACGCCTTCGTGCAGCAGGCGACCGAGGAGTTCCCGGCCGCCCTCGCCGCGCTCCGCGAGCAGCTGCCGGTGACCGACGGCCCGATCGGGGTGCTTGGCGGCTCGCTGGGCGGGGCGGTCGCACTGCGGATCCTCGCCGAGACCGACACCCCGGTCTTCGCCGCCGCCGTGGTCAACGCCGCCATCCGGATGCGCTCGGTCGTCGACCTGTTCCCCGGCGACTACCCCTACGACGAGCAGTCCACAAAAGCCGTCGACAGCCTGGACTTCATCCCCAGGGCCAAGGTTCTCGCCGGGCGGGCGCCGCTGCTGGTCGTCAGCGGCGAACTGGATCACCCGGCACTGCGGGCCGACGCGCTCGAACTCGCCGAGGCGGCCGGTGAACGAGCCGAACTGCTCTCCATCCCCGGCCTGGCGCACCCACTGGCCGAGGAACCCGGCATCGAACCCGCACCCCAGCTGCCCCTGGCCCGCGTGGTCGACGCCAGCCTGACCACGTGGTTCCGCCGCCACCTCTGAGCTGCCATTCGTTCAAGCGATCACCCGGCAGCGGGCCTACCGTCAGAGCCATGACCGATCCGAACCTGCCCAGCATCTACCCGACCTTGCGCTACACCGACGCCGATGCCGCGGTCGCCTACCTGACCTCGGTACTCGGCTTCGGCGAGAAGATGGTCTCCCGCTCGCCCGAGGGCGTGATCAGCCACGCCGAACTGTCCTGGGGCAACGGGATGATCATGATCGGCCAGCGCTCGGCCGAGCCCAGCCCGTTCGACACCGGCCGCTCGGTGCTCTACCTGGCCGTGGCCGATCCGGACGCCCACCACAGGAAGGCGGTCGCGGCCGGTGCGCAGGTGAGCATGCCGTTGACCGACCAGCCCTACGGCTCGCGGGAGTACGCGGTCACCGACGCCGAGGGCAACGTCTGGTGCTTCGGCACCTATCAGCCCGCGCCCTGACCGGACAGCGCCGGAACCTCGATCGCGCCGAGGTAGCCGTCCGGGCGGACCAGCACGGTCGAGCCCACCGGCACGCCGTAGATCGCGCGGACCGAGTCCTCGGTGATGACCACGCTGCGCTCACCAGGACTGTCCGCGCCGGGCCGTGACCCGCCGAAGATCAACCGAGTCTGGTGCGGGCCCCGGAACAGCTCGAACAACCGGCCGCCGTCGACCAGCCGGGCATCCGGCGCGCGGTCCCCGGGCGCGAGGCCAGTCGCCGTCTCGACCCCGGTGGGAGCCAGGGGTCCGCCGCGATAGCTGATGTCGAGCTGGTGGGTTTCCTTACCGCGCCGCATGCCTTCGGTGGCGTCGCGCTGGACCAGGCGGGAACTCAGGCCCAGCACCGCCGCGGCCACCGGCAGCCGTTCCCGCTCGTAGCTCGCCAGCAGCTCCTCGGATCCGGCGGCCAGTTTCCAGCCGAGGTTGTAGGCGTCCTGCACGCCGGTGTTGAGGCCCTGACCACCGGCGGGGGAGTGCACGTGCGCGGCGTCCCCGGCCAGGAACACCCGCCCGAGGCGGAAGCGGTCGACCATGCGCACGTTGGCCCGGTACAGCGAGAGCCACACGAGTTCGGTCAGCCGCAGCTCCTCCCGGCCACTGGCGGCGCTGACCAGGTCCTGCAGCGCGGCCAGGGTGGGCAGCTCGGCGCCCTCGCCAGGGGTCGGGGCGTAGATCTGGAAGGTGTCGGTGCCGGGCAGCGGGCACAGGGCCAGCGCCCCGGACTCACCGGGCCAGGCGTGCCAGAACTCGCGGTCCAGACCGGTGAGCCGGATATCGCCGACCAGCATCCGCTGGGTCTCCAGGGTCTCACCGAGGAAGTCCACGCCCAGGCTCTTGCGCACGAAGCTGCGGCCGCCGTCCGCGCCGACCAGGTAGGCCGCCCGCATCGAGTGGCCGCCCACGGTCGCGGTGACACCCTCGGCGTCCTGGGTGAACCCGGTCAGCGGAGTGCCGAACTCCACCCGGCCGCCCAGTTCGGCCAGCCGGTCGCGCAGCAGCTGCTCGGTGCGCCACTGCGGGCTCATCAGGATGTTCGGATACGGCACCTGCTCGGTCGGTTCACGCGGCTCGTCGATGCGCTGGTCCCCGAGCACCTCGCGGCCACGGTAGGCGCGGATCACCGGGTACGGCCCGCCGTGGGCGAACAGCGCGTCCAGCACGCCGAGGTCCTCGAAGACCTCCTGGGTGCGGGGCTGGATGCCCTTGCCGCGGGAGCCGGGGAAGGGTTCGGTCCTGGCCTCGACCAGGCGGAACGGCAGGCCGCGGCGGGCCAGGTCGACGGCCAGGGTCAGGCCGGTGGGTCCGGCGCCCACGATCAGCACGGGGTCCATGACAACTCCTTAACGTCGTTAAATTTAACGGCGTTAAGGTTGCTTGAACGGCGTTAAGCTGTCAAGCATGGCTTTGGATCGCGAGACTGTGGTGCGCACCGCGCTGGCGGTGCTCGACGAGGTCGGCCTGGACGCGCTGACCCTGCGCCGCATCGCCACCCGCCTTGAGGTCCAGGCCCCGGCGCTGTACTGGCACTTCAAAAACAAGCGGGAACTCGTCGACGAGATGGCCACCCAGGTGCTGCGCGCCACCTACGAGGCCCCCGAGGAGGGCCTGGACTGGCGGGAGATCGCGCGGCGCTCCGGGGTCACCCTGCGCCGCGCGCTGCTGGCCCACCGCGACGGCGCGCGCATGGTCGCCGGCACCCACCTCACCGACACCAGCGCCTACGGCTCGATGGAACGGGCGCTGTCGACCTTCACCACAGCCGGGTTCAGCCTGTCCGCGGCGATCTCCGGGCTGACCACGATCTACCACTTCACCGTGGGCTTCGTCATCGAGGAACAGGCCGTGCAGCCCACCCCGGCCGAACGCGACCCGCGCTATGACTTCGCCGCCCGCGCCGCCCGGATGGACGCCGCCGCGACCCCACTGGCGGTGGCCGCGGGCAAGGAGCTGTTCAGCGACTTCGACCGCCGCTACCGGCAGGGCCTGGAACTCATCGTGCGCGGCCTGGCCGGCTGACCACCCCAGCCGTGGTGCCACACCCGTGGCGGTTTCAGTGGCCCAGCAGGCAGAACGGGTGCCCGGCCGGATCGGCGTAGACCTGCCAGCCCCGGCCCAGCGCGCTGTCCAGCAACGTCGCGCCCAGCTCTAGGACCCGCTCGTGCGCGGCGGCCAGATCGGCCACGTGGATGTCCAGATGCGCCAGCTGCGGCCGCCGATCATCACCCCAGACCGGTCGCCGGTGGCCGGGCTGGCGCTGGAAGCAGAGCACCCGGCCATCGGGCAGATGCAGCGTGGACCAGTCGGCGTTGACCGCCCAGCGCCGATCGGGCCGGTTGACCTCCCCGCCCAGCAGCTCCTGGTAGAAGGCGGCCAGCCGGCGCGGGGCCGGGCAGTGGAGGACGAGGCACTGGAGCACACCCAAGGGACGCACCCGCCGGAGGCTACTGCCATCCTTGTCGCCATGACTCGCACGCTGTGCCTGGCCCAGGACCCGGCCGCGGACGCCCTGCTCACCGAGAGCCACCTGGCGCTGCTGTTCGGCATGCTGCTGGACCAGCAGATCCCGATGGAGAAGGCGTTCAAGGGCCCCCGGGTGCTCGCCGACCGGCTCGGCGAACTGGACGTGCGGCAGATCGCCGAGCTGGACCCCGAGGCCTTCGCCGCGGTGATGTCCCAGGTGCCCGCCGTGCACCGCTTCCCAGGCTCGATGGGCAAGCGCCTGCAGGAGCTGGCCCGCTACCTCGTCGAACACTACGACGGCCAGGTCGAACGCCTGTGGACCGAGGGCGCGCCGGAGGGCAAGGAAGTCCTCAAGCGGCTCAAGGCGCTGCCCGGCTTCGGCGATCAGAAGGCCCGGATCTTCCTGGCGCTGCTGGGCAAACAGCGCGGCGTGACCCCGGCAGGCTGGCGTGCGGCCGCGGGCGCCTACGGCGAGGACGGCGCGCGCCGCAGCGTGGCCGACGTGGTGGACACCGTGACCCTGACCGAGGTCCGCGAGTTCAAGAAGGCGGCCAAGGCCGCGGCCAAGGCTTAACCACTGACTGAAGAGGACCGAAGGTGTCCTCTTCGATGGCTAGCGTGGGGTTATGAGCGAGATCGACCCCTTCCGCATCGACATCCCGCAGTCCCAGCTCGACGACCTGCACGCGCGGCTGGACCTGACCCGCTGGCCGGAGGAGCTGCCCGGCACGGGCTGGGACTACGGGGTCCCGCTCGACTACCTGCGCGAGCTGGCCGAGTACTGGCGGCACGGCTACGACTGGCGGGCGCAGGAGCGGCGGCTCAACTCCTTCCCCCAGTTCACCACCGAGATCGACGGCCAGCACCTGCACTTCCTGCACATCCGCTCGCTGGAGCCGGACGCGGTGCCGCTGATCATGACCCACGGCTGGCCGGGCTCGATCGTGGAATTCCTCGACGTCATCGGCCCGCTGACCGACCCGAGCGGCCACGGCGCCCCCGCGGGCAGCCCCGCCTTCCACCTGGTGCTGCCCTCCATCCCCGGCTACGGCTTCTCCGGCCCCACCCGCGAGACCGGCTGGAATGTCACCCGGATCGCCACCGCCTTCGCCGAGCTGATGCGCCGCCTGGGCTATGACCGCTACGGCGTGCAGGGCGGGGACTGGGGCTCGGCGATCAGCCAGGCCATCGCGATCGCCGACCCCGCGCACGTGCACGCGGTGCACCTGAACATGCTCATCACCCGCCCCGACCCCGAGGTCACCGACCTGACCGAGCAGGAGCTGGCCAAACTGGCCACGCTCAACCGCTACCAGGACGAGCTGTCCGGCTACATGAAGATCCAGTCCACCCGGCCGCAGACCCTCTCCTACGGCCTCACCGACTCCCCGGTGGGCCAGCTGGCCTGGATCGCGGAGAAGTTCAAGGAGTGGACCGACTCCCAGTCCGTGCCCGAGGACGCGGTGGACCGCGACCACCTGCTGACCAATGTGATGCTGTACTGGCTCACCGGCACCGCGGGCTCCTCGGCCCGGCTGTACTACGAGTCCGCGCGCAGCTGGGGCAGCCAGCCCCCGCTCACCCAGCCGCTGGCCGTGGCGGTCTTCCCACACGACCTGACCCAGCCGGTCCGGCGCCTGGCGGAAAAGCAGTTCCCGACCCTGACCCGGTGGACGGAAATGCCGCGCGGCGGGCATTTCGCGGCGATGGAGGAACCAGACCTTTTCGTGTCGGATGTGCGGAACTTCTTCCGCGACCAGCTCCCGATGTGATCAAGTAAGCCTCTACGGGGCCGGTCCCGGCACCCACGGGACCGGCCCCGTAGATCCCGCTTTCCCCAGCTCCGCCCCGGTATTCCGAATCTCCCCGGAAAACGGAATACGGCATCTCCTCGCCGCAGCGCACTCCCGGTGGGAAAACTCGGAGGACGCGCGACTTCGCGCCCAGGGATGACCAAGGGGAGACCACCGTGTCAGGACAGCGCGTGCGGCGCTGGTGGGGGCTGCTGCTCGCACCGGCGCTGGCGGCCGGGATGCTCGTGCCCAGCGCCGCGGCCGCACCCACCACACCGCCACCACCCGCCCCGGCCCAACCGGCCGCCGCCCTCGCCTGCGCGATCACCGCGGGCGGCCTGATCGGCGAACGCTGGCACGCCCTCAACGCCGAAGCCGGACCGCTGGGCTGCCCGACCGGCCCGGAACAGGACGTGCCCGGCCGCCGCGGCCGCAAGCAGAGCTTCGACCGCGGCGAGGTCGTCTGGTCCCCTGACCAGGGCCCGAACCTAGTCGTCTCGGCCTACCGGGTGCACAACGACGTCACCGTGGACTGGGGCCCCACCAACGACCCCTGGAGCTACGACGGCTTCCTGATCAGCTGGTTCCACCAGGGACTGTCCCGGGTGGAGGACGTCTACGGCGGCCCGCGCACCTGGGGCACCTTCACCATGCCGCTGACCCGTGGCCCCGGCCGCTACGACTTCACCGTCACCGGCTGCGACAAACGCCCCGGCCAGTCCGGCTTCAAATGCAACCAGGGCGCGGCCATCCCGGTCAGCGTCACCCTGCCCGACCTGGCAGGCACCCCCACCGGCTGCCCAGGGCCCGCGGTCGAGGGCAACCTGGGCCGCCGCTGGCGGGAACTGGGCGGCGCCACCGGCAAACTCGGCTGCCCCACCGGCGCCGCGTTCAATGGCCCCAAGGGCCGGGTGCAGCCCTTCGCGCACGGCCAGCTCGCCGAATCACCAGCGCAGGGCGGCAACCTGGTGGTGGCCACCTACTCGGTGAACAACCGGGTCTACCTCGAGTGGGGCCCCACCGACGGGTTCTTCTACGACTACTTCATCGTGCGCTGGTACCAGCCCGGCCGCGATCCCCGCCAGGCCGACGTGAAATACCGGCAGGACCGCCGCCGCGAGGGCCACTTCAGCTTCGACGCCGAGGTCGCGGGGGAGATCCAGGTCGAACTCCAGGGCTGCGACACCGGCATCGGCGGCGCGCAGTGCAAACAGGGCTGGACCCAGCGCGCCGCGACCACCGTCCGCTTCGCCGGCGGGGTGGACCTGCGTGGCTTCACCGCCACCCAGCCCGCGCAGGCGCCCCAGCACCTGGACAAGCGCCGCGAGCTGGTCACCGAGTACCAGGCCTGCCAGAGCGTGCTCAGCCCGACGGGGGAGAAGGCAGGGGAGAACACCGGCATCGCGTTCATGGCCCACCTGGACCGGCTCCGCCGCAAGGGCGTGACCAGCCAGTGCGCAAACCAGGCCCCCAGCCAGGAACTCGTCAACCGGGCCCTGCGGCACACCCGCCCGTACATGACCGGCTCCTCCACCGACGACATCCCCACCTGCCACCGCGACGCCGACTACGACGCCGTGCTCAAAAGCCTGGTGGTGATCAGCGGCAAGTACTGGGATCTGCTCTACCCGCTGACCCGCAAACACCTGCTGCAGCACCTGCTCACCGAGAACGGACCGCATTCGGTCGACGACGAGAAGATCACCGTCTGTGGGCTGGTCGATGTGCCCGAGACCGAGAACCACCGGCTGCTCATCGAAAGCTCCCGCTACCTGAGCAACCAGCGACTGCGCGAGGCCACCGGCGAGGCCCGCTACGACAACGCCGCCAACGGGATGCGCGAGCACCTGCTGCGGCAGTTGCAGACCTTCGCCAAACACGACTTCATGGAGTACAACGCCCGCCCCTACCAGCGGTACTCACTCAACGCGCTGCTCAACCTGTTCGACCACGCCCAGGACCCGGCCATCCGCACCGCGGCCCAGATCGTGCTCGACTACGCCACCACCAAGTTCGCCCTCAGCAGCAACCAGCTGCGCCGCGCGGGCCCGTTCCGCCGCATCGCCGACCGCGCCGATGCGGACAACCAGAGCTACTACGCGGGCAACTCCGACCCGCAGACCGGTTTCTTCCAGCTCTGGACCGGCCTGCTGGCCAACACCGGCGACCACATCCCGCCCCAGTTCAGCGGCGAGGCCCTCATCGTCGGCGTCTCTGGCTATGTGCCGCCGCGTGCGGCCATCCACCGCGCCATGGACAAGTCCGTCGCCTACCAGCATTCCTTCCAGCACGGCCCGCGCCCGAAGCTGAGCTTCTCCGCCGACTCGGCGATGCCCGGGGTGGAGATCTACGCCAGCTCCCCGTCCTTCCAGCTCACCGCGGGCGGGATCTGGGGCAACAGCGGCTACGGCATGGACGAGGTCCGCGGCAGCAAGCTCTACGGCCGCGCTCAGGCCACCACCCTGATGCCCACCCGCAACACCCCGGGCCGGGAGACCCGCACCGATGACCTGATCCGCTTCGACGGCTTCCACAACAGCGGCGGCCCCGCCGACCGCGACCGGGTCAACACCTGCGTGGCAGGCGGCTTCGCCTGCGGCCTGCGCCTGGTGGTGCCGCAGTTCCTGCGTGAGTGCGCCCAGCGCGTGGTCGAGGCCCGCTGGGAGTTCCTCAACCTCAACACCCCCGCCTGCGGCAACCTGGGCGTCTACGTCGCGCTCAACTCCGTGGACAAGGCCAGCGCCTCGCACGGGGTGGTCGGCGTCCTGCACGCCGTGGAGTCCACCACCATGGACTTCGCCGCCTTCCACACCCGCACCCGGGAGCGCAACCCCAACCTCACCAACGAGATCAGCACCCAGGAGGCCGGTGTCATGACCACCGCCGACGGCCACCGCTACCAGTTCAAGCTCAACACCGGCGACAACTACGAAACCCTGATCAAGTCCATCGACGGCCAGTCCCAGCCGCACTGGAGCACCGCCCCACTGGTCTCCGGCCCGATCCTGCGCAGCCGCGGCCACGAGGGCTTCCTGGAGATCAACCACCCGGAATGCCAGGCCACCACCACGCTGGACTACCGGGACCCACTCAACCCGAAGATCACCCCGGGCACCTGCGGCTGACCCCGGGCCTGCCTGCTCCGCGATCGCCCCGGCATCCCGTGCCGGGGCGATCGCCGCTGACCGGGGAGGTCATTGCTCCCGCAGTATGTGCGCCAGCGCCGCGGCGAATCGTCGCGCTTGCGCCGGGGTGATCGTGGCGGTTGTCACCCGGATCGCGTTGTGGGACGACGTCGGCGTGGCCGCGAACTGGGCGCCGTCGCGAACCGTCCACCCTTGGTCCGCCAGGCGCTTGATGACGGCCGAGGACTCGGCTTCCAGCGGAATCCACAGGTTCACGCCATCTGCCGGCGGGTGGACTGTGATGCCGTTGTCGGCCAGGGATTCGGCGAGCGTGGCGCTGCGCTGGGGGTAGGCACGTCGCGCTTGTCTGAGCCGCGATGCCACGCGTGGATCGGTGAGCAGGGTGGCGGTCAGTCGCTGCAGGAGGTGGCTGACCCAGGTGGTGCCGGGCCGCAGGCGGGCGTTCAGCTGCGCTGCCGAGTCGAGGTCGGAGGCCACGATGGCCAGGCGCAGGTCTGGTCCGAGGAACTTGGACACCGATCGGACCAGTGCCCATTGGGAGGTGTGCTCGGTGATGAGGCGGTGGTAGGGCTGGTGGGAGATGGCTGAGAAGTGGTCGTCTTCGATGATCAGGGCGTGCGGATAGCCGGCCAGTACGGCGCGCACCTCAGCCGTGCGGGCGGCGGTGCGGCTCATTCCCGTCGGGTTGTGCGCGCGGGGTGTGAGCACCACCGCTCGGGCGCCGTCTTGCAGGGCTCGCCGCAGTCCATCGGGAGTGGGGCCTTCGGTATCCACGGCGACGGGCAGGGGGCGGAAGCCGTTGATCCGTAGGGTGCCGACGCTGGCCAGGAAGCACGGATCCTCGATCGCCACCGCGTCACCTCGGGTGAGCCGGGCGGTCAGGAGTCGTTCCACGGCGTCGACGGAGCCGTTGGTGACGGTCACCCCGAACGAGGAGTGCGGCAGGTCGGCGCCCATCGTGTCCCGGGCCCAGGCCTCCAGGGCCGGGTCAGTGGTCGACACCCCGTACAGCGGTGCCGAATACGACATCGTCGCCACCGCGGCCATCAGGTCAGGCAGGAGCCGGGGGTCGGGGTTGCCGCTGGCCAGGTCGACCTGGCCAGCGGGCGCTGTCCCGCCTTCGGCTTCCAGCGCGGGCAACGCGCGGATCAGGGTGCCGTGGCGACCGCGGGTCTCCGCGACACCGGCGGCGACGAGCAGCCGGTAGGAGACGGCCACGGTGTTGCGATGCACCCCCAGGCCCTCCGCCAGATCCCGGATAGGGGGCAGCACATCACCGGGGCGGAGCCTGCCCGCATCGACCAGGTCGCGGACGCTGCCGGAGATCTCTCCCGCGGTGGTGCCCGCGATGCCTGGTGGCACGTGTGGTTCCGCTGTGTCACTCACGCCGCCAGTCTATTGGCACGTGACAAACGCGCCAATCCTGTGCTTGACTCTTTGTCACGTGACAAACCGGGCCGCAGTCGGGTGACTTCGGCGGGAGGGAGAACCATGGAGCTGTCCGACCAGTTCGCGCTGTCGGCGGAGGCGATCGTGGCCGCACTGCACGCCCGCGCCTTCGGCCACCTCGTCACGCCCGGGCCGGAGGGGCTTGAGGTGACGTCGATACCGTTGCTGTACAACGAAACCAACCACTCGCTCGTCGGTCACGTCGCTCGGGCGAATCCACAGTGGAAGTACACCGACCACGCCGAATCACTGGCCGTGGTCCCCGGGACGGACGCCTATGTCACACCTGAGTACTACCCGTCGAAACCGGTCCGCCCCAAGGTGGTTCCGACCTGGAACTACGAGGTGCTCTACGTGTACGGGCAGCTCGAGGCGCACGAGGACAAGGACTGGCTGCTGGACCACGTCACCGCGCTGACCAGGCGCCACGAGGCGGGCCGTCCGACGGAGTGGCAGGTCACCGACGCCCCGGAGAAGTTCATCGCCAGGCAACTGCGGGGGATCGTGGGAGTGGAACTGCGGATCGATCGCGTCATCGGCAAGGCGAAGCTGAGTCAGAACCGTTCCGCCGAAGATCGCTCCGGGGTGGTTCGTGGTCTGGCGAAGGGAACTCTGACTGAGCGAGCCACCGCGGCGGCGATGACAGCGAACGGACTGGACAGTGCCTGACCCGGCGATCCCCGTGGTAGTGCGGGCCGAGGATTTCCCCGCCGCCGATGTCCGGGAACTGACGTTGTCCCCGGCCGCAGGCGGAAAGCTGCCCGGATTCACTCCAGGAGCCCACATCCAGCTCCGCCACCCCAGGGGAGTCCGGCGCCAGTACTCGCTGATCAGCTGCCCGGACAACCTGACCCGGTATCGGATCGCGATCCGCAGGCGTGCCGATGGACGCGGCGGTTCGGTGGCCTTCCACGACGATCTGACGATCGGTGACCAACTGTCCATCTCACCCCCGATCGACGGAATGAAGATCGACACCTCGGCAAGTCAGCACGTCTTCATCGCCGGTGGCATTGGCCTGACCCCGATTCTCGGACTTCTGCAAGCCCTCCCCGAAGGGGCGAGGACGGAAACGCACTACTGCGTGCGTTGCCTGGCCAGCGCCCCGTATCTCGATGCACTGCGGGAGTCGAGCAGGCGGGTCACTGTGTATGACAGTTCGGCAGGCGTTCGCCTGAACGTGACGGAACTGATCCGGTCCCTGCCGGCCGGCTCGACGGTCTATCACTGCGGTCCCCAGGGACTGATGGACGCGATCACGACGGCGACAGCCGACTGGCCCACCGGCCGCGTACGCGGCGAGAGGTTCACGCCCGCGGACCCGGAACCGGCCGACTGTGAGTCTTTCGAGGTCCGCTTCGCCGCCGAGCCCGCCCGCGTGCTGCGAGTCGGAGCACGCGAAACCATGCTGCGGGCACTGCTCCGGGAAGGAGTGCCCATCGACTACTCCTGCGAAAAGGGCGAATGCGGCACGTGTGTCCTCGAATACTCAGCCGGGACCGTAGACCACCGCGATTCGGTCCTCACCGACGACGAACGGAACGACATGCTCACCCCCTGCGTTTCCCGGGCACGCGGACGCGTCGTCATCGACCTGTGAACGGCCATCAAGCGGGAGTGGCCAAGGTCCAGCCGACTGCTGGTGTCGAGCGACCCGGCCCAAGCGCCGGTGGAGGCCCGTGATGTTCTCGGTCCCGCTTGGCCCTGACGGCACCCGCTTGGGCCCGCTCGAACCGTGGCACGCCGAGGAGTTCCTGGCCCACCTCGATCGCGGCAGGGAGTTCATCGGGCAGTACATCGCCCTTGCCGACGGCGCGACGGATCTGGACTCCAGCCGGGCACTGTTGCGCGCGTACGCGGACAAGGCGGCCACCGACACCGGCCGGATCTACGGCATCTGGACCGGTAACACCCTGGTGGGCGGCGTGTTGTTCCGCAGAATGGACCTCAAGCACGAAGTCGTCGAGGTGGGCTGCTGGCTTGAGCCCGCGGGCACCGGGAAGGGCCTGGCCACCCAGGCCGCCCGCGCGATCATCGACTGGGCGGTGCGGACCCGGGGCGCGCACCGGGTGGAGTGGCAGGTCAAGACAGGCAACCTGGCGAGCATCGCGGTGGCCCGCCGACTGGGCATGACCCGCGACGGCGTGCTCCGCGAGGCCATGCTGCACCGGGGAAAGCGCTTTGACCTCGAGATATGGTCGGTGCTCGCGCCGCAATGGCGCGCTCAGCACCGGTGAAGGCCACTGGTGGGCTGACACACATTCACATCGGGAGGCCGTCGCGCGCGGGGGTGTTGTCACCGGTCGCCGGCAGGAAGCGGATACTCGCTTCGCAGAACACCCCAGTGCGAGGTGCCCGCGGGCAGCACGTGCCGCAGCGCGCGGGCAAGGTCGCAGCCAAAGCACAGTGCCACAAGGTCTTCGCCGAGAAGATCAGCAGCCGGATCCGGGCACCCCAATGCCCGAGATCGTCAAGCGTATCCCGGCGGCCTCACGTCGGTACCGGCCGCGATCGCCGCCTGCCGGGCCTGTTCCTGCGGCTCGACGTCCTCGGCGAGCAGCGCCGGGTAGGCGACGAAGTCGGTGACTGCGTCAGTTCTCCTCGTAGATCCGCATCTGCTTCGAGATCACCGGAGCGTCATCGGGTCCCGGATCGGGCACCGTGAAGCAGTCCACCCGCACCTCCCCGTCGAACTCGCTGAAGCTGTCCGCCGCGTCTTCGAGGACCGCGTCCACCCACGCCTCCAGTGACATCCGCGCTATGGCGGCATTGGGCACCTTGAGCAACGGGCGTTCGGCCCGCATCGGCACCCAGCCCTCGTAGCCCTTGTCCTCCAACAACATCAGCCGCCACCAGTAGTTCTGCCACTGCTGCCACGTCACCGCTACCGCCCCCTCACAGCGCGGCCGATGATCTCCACCGAATCCCGGCCAGGAAGCAGTCTGGTCAACGGATCCGACAACCGATCACAACTTCCCTGCTGGCATCCCGACTATCCGCCTCGTGGCGTGGGGCCGCGAATCGCACCTGGCCGGTGCGACTGGGACTTGCCGGAGGGTGCGTGGCCGAGGCTTGGATGCGCGGACCGGCGGCGGTGGGGGAGGGGACCGGAGGCCAGGGCCGGTGCCTGGGTGGCCTGGCTCGGGTCAGGTGGGGGAGGACAGGGTGGTGAGGTTGGCGGTGAGGGCGTCCAGGCAGTTGATCCAGCCGGTGGTGTAGTTCTCGTAGCCCGCGGTCTCGGCGAAGGTGTGCGTGAGCACCAGGCGGCAGCCGGTGGGCTCCTCGAACAGCTCCAACCGCAACTGCTCGTCGACCTCGCGGAAGGCGAAGACCCTCGGCGGATCCACCTCCAGCACCTCGCCGTCCAGGGTGCCGCCCTCGCCGTTGTCGAAGCGGATCACGCCGCCGGGGCGCAGGTCCAGTTCGACCGCGGGGAAGGGGTACCAGACGCTGAGGTGTTCCGGGGTGGTCAGGGCGTGCCAGACCTTCTCCCTGGAGTGGGACAGGTGGCGTTCCAGGCGCAGGGCGAGGCGGCCGTCGGGCAGGCGGGTGGTGTCGCCGGGGGAGTGCGGGGTGGTCATGGGTTTTCCTTGCGGGGCTTGGGGGTGTGGCCTTCGGGCAGGGTGTCGAGGTGCTGTTCCAGGATGCCGAGCCGCTCGGTCCAGAGCTTGCGGTACGGGGCGATCCAGGCGTCGATCTCGGCCAGGGGCTCCGGGCGCAGTTCGTACCAGCGGCGCTGGGCCTCCGGGCGGACGTTGACCAGGCCGGCCTCGCGCAGCACGCGCAGGTGCTTGGACGTGCCGGGCTGGGTGAGGCCGAGTTGCTCGGTCAGCTCACCGACCAGGCGGGGGCGTTCCAGGAGCAGGTCGAGGATGCGGCGGCGGGTGGGTTCGGCGAGTACTTCGAATGGGGCTGGCACATGAGCAACATACCACGGGGTTTATATAATCAAAAATGGATTCACCTGGTGGTGGCGAGTGTGACTCCCCGGAACACCCGCACCGGGAACACCACCATCAGCAACCCGACCCCCACCGCACCCAACCAGAACGGCGCGGCCAACCCAAAATACCGTGCCAGCACCCCACCCAGCGCGGACCCCGCCAGCAGCGCAGCCCCGGACAGCCACCGATAGCCGCTGTGCACCCGTCCCAGCAGCTCAGCGGGCACCAACGACTGCCGCAACGCCGCCCCCAGCGTCGAGGACACCACCAGATAACCCCCGAAGACCACCAGCGCCGCCGCCACCACGAAGACCTCCCGGCTCACCGCCAGCACCAGGTGCGCCACCGCCTCCAGCGCGAACCCCGCCCGCAGGAACACCGGCACCCCAAGCCACCCGATCAGGCGATCCGCCAGTAACCCACCCAGCAACCCACCCACCGCCACGGCCACCAGCAACAGGCTGAACCCGACCTCCCCGAGCCCCAGCCGCTCCCGCGCGATCAGCACCAGCACCGCCGCCATCGCCCCCAGCGCCACATTCGACACCGCGATCACCGCCGTCAACGCCCGCAACACCCGGTGCCGCGCCAGCCACCGCACCCCGCCGACCAGCTCAGCCCACAGCGACCCCCGCGGCCCACCCCGCCCAGCCACCCCCGCCGGCAACCGCACGCACAACGCCGCCACCAGCAACAACACCCCGGCATCCACCAGGAACGGCACCCACACCGCCACCGCGAACAACACCGCGCCCACCGGCTTGGCCAGCAGATCCCGCCCCACCAGGGCCGACCCCAGCAACCGCCCGTGCGCCCGCGCCAACCCCGCGGGCGCCACCAGCGCGGGCACCAGCGTGCTCGCCGCGTTCTCGAACACCACCCCCGCACACCCGACCACGAAGAACACCAGGTACAGCAACCACAACGACGCCTGCCCGGCCAGCAACACCAGCCCCAGCACCGCCACCGCCACCGACCGCACCAGCGCCGCCACCACCAGCATCCGCCGCCGCCCCACCCGATCCACCAGCGCCCCACCCGGCAACCCGAACACCAGCCCCGCTGACTGCTGCGCCACCGCCAGCCCGGCCACCTGCACCGGATCCCTGGTCAACGCCGCGGCCAGCAACGGCCCGGCCACCATCGTCACCCCATCGCCGACCGCCGAGACCGTGCCCACCACCCACAACCTGGCAAAACCCGCACCCAGCCCCATGATCACTGGACGTGCCAGGCCCAGCACGGGTTGCGCCACACCAGCACGGGGGAGCCCCGCCCATCACCCACCGGTGAACGTGGCCTTGCCCGGACCCTCGCTCAGGAACGAGCGCACCCCAGCCCGCAGATCCTCGGTGTCGAACAACGCCGCCGCGATCCCGGTGACCTCCCGGTTCGCCTCCGCCACCCCACCGTGCTCGAAATGCGCCAGCACCCGCTTGGTCGCCGCATGCGCCCTGGTCGGACCAGCGGCCAACCGCCTCGCCAGCGCCATCGCCGCCTCGGCGAACCCCTCCGCAGGCAGCACCCGGTTCACCACACCCCACTCCCGCAACGTCTCCGCCGGATACCGGTCCCCGGTGAACACGAACTCCTTCGCCCGCGCCACCCCGGCCCGCGCCGCCAGCCGCTGCGTGCCACCCATCGTCGGGGTCAACCCGATCACGTTCTCCACCAGCCCAAAACTGGCCCGCTCACTGGCCACCAGCAGATCACAGGCCAGCGCCACCTCGAAGGTCCAGGTCAGGCACAACCCGTGCGCGGCGAACACCGTCGGGAACGGCAACGCCGCGATCCGCTCCGGCACCTCCAGCATCCGGTCGAACAACACCTTCGCCTGCCCGGCGTCGGCCTGCTCGGCGAACAGCGACACATCCACCCCGCCACTGACCACCTTGCCCTCCGCCCGCAGCAACGCCGCCCGCGGCGGATCCACCGCCAACGCCTCCACCGCCGAGAGCAACTCCTCCTGCAACCGCGCGGTGTAGAGGTTCAACGGCGGCGCGTCGATGGTCAGCACAGCCAACCCGGACGGTTCCCGGTCAAGACGAAGCAACTGCACCTGCGACTCCCGTCAACTGATGGAGGACATCGGAATCGGCCCCAGCCCAAGACAGTCTCACCGCGGGGGACCGGCGGCCACCACCGCCCGCAACTCCGCCACCGACCGCCGCCACCCATCCCACAACAACCAGCTCACCCCAGCCTCGGCGTACTCCGCCACCAACCCCGCCGACGGCTGCACCCCGCTGCCCCACAACGCCAGATCCGCCTCCGCCCGGCCACCCGAGGCGACAAAGTCCGCCTTGATCCGCCCCGCCTGCTCCGGCGTCGGCAACACGAACCCATCCTCATCCCGGATGATCGGGAACAGCCCGTCCACCCGCGCCGCGGACAGGAACGGCGCCTTGCGCGGCCACAACCCACTCGTCCACAACGGCACCCGCACCGGCGCGAACTCCACGTCATCGACCTGGAAATTCACCCCCTCATGCCGCACCCGCTCACCGGCGAAGAACCGCTCCAGCAACTCCACGCCCTCGCGGAACCGCCCGGCCCGCGCCGCGGCGGGCTCAGCCTCACCGAACCGCGCGTAGTCCCGCGGCACCCCCATACCCAGACCCAGCAACAACCGCCCACCGGACAACCGCTGCAACGTGCCAGCCTCGGCCGCCAGCTTCCACGGCCGACGGCGGGGGAGTGGCACGATCATCGGCCCGAACCGGATCCGGCTGGTCCGCGCCGCCACCGCACCCAGCGTCACCCACGGATCAGCCACCGGCGGCGCCGCCACCAGGTGATCCCACAGGAAGAACCCGTCCCACCCGGCCTGCTCGGCGGCCACCGCCAGCTCCACCAGCAACGCCGGATCCCCATACGGGCCATAACAGGGCACATAGATCGCGAACCGCATACCGCGCATCCTGCACCAGACAGCAGTGCGGGGCGGCCCCGAGGGACCGCCCCGCACACTCACACCAGGTCGACGCGCTCCATCTGCACCGGATACCCGGCACGGGCGAACGTCGCCGCCATCGGCGTGTTCGTCTGATCGGTGGCGGCTGCGATGCGGTCCACCCCGGCCTCGGCATGCACCTGCGTCGCCTCGACCAACAGGTCAAACGCATAACCATGCCCGCGTTGTTCCGGAACCACCCCGATGTAGCCGACAACCGGGTCCGACGGGGTATGACCGGGCACCGTGATACCCACCAGCTCACCCGCGGGCGTGTACGCCAGCAACCAGGCGCTGCGCGGACTCGGCAGCCACTTGAGGTAGTCCAGCTCCTCCCGCGCCGCCGCCTCCAGGCCGTCCTCCTCGATCCGCAGCCGCACATGCGCGTCCAGGCTGCCCTGATGGATCAACCGGAACGCCTGCAGCACGGACTCCTCATCCGGAGCAGGCCGGAACACCAACCGGCCAGGCCGATCGGGCACCCCGCACTCCGGCGTCCACAGGTACCGGAACCGCTCCACCAGCACCCGGTACCCGGCCGCCTCCGCCGCCGCGATCCGGCCCTCACCAGCGGCCAGCACCGCCGGATCAGCCCGCCAGCCCGGCGGCAACCGCAGCTCGTACTCCGCGCGCAGGGGAGAGGCCCGCAACAGCTCCGCCGCGGCCTCGGCATCGGTGAAGTCGAACCAGTCCAGCGTGATCGGCTTGCTGTCCTTCGGACCACCCCACCAGGCAGCGCGCGCCACGACCACGTCCTCGCGCAGCGCCACCCAGGTCCACTCCGGCCGGTAAGCGCCGGTAGCGGCCATGGTGAGGTAGTCCTGTCCGAACCGCGCCCTGCCCACCAGGGCGGGATCCGGGAGCGAGGCGAACAGCCGCTCCTCGCCGGGCTCGATCGAACGAATGACCAGATCGGTCATGAGAAGAAGTCCCTTCGGAAAGCTCAGCGCTCCCCAGTCAGAACTTCGACGCCCTCGTAGCGAAGGGGGAGCACCAGATCAACAACGAACGTGCGATCACGGTTACCACCTCCCTGTCCTCGGCTCGGAGAGCGTGCCGGAACCCTAACAAAGCTCACCCGTCCGGGACGAACGCTTTACCCGGGCCGATCCACCTCGAAGGTCCCGCTGGCCCCGCGCACCGTCACCCGCACCTGCTTGGACTGCCCGGACAGGACAGCCAGACAGGAGAAAACCCGCGCGTCCTCGATCGGCTGCCGACCAGGACAGCGCACCATCTCCAGCCCGGTCACCTCGTACTTGTCCACCAGCACCGACCGCACCGCGAACTCCAGCCGGTCCTGCTCGAACACCGGCACCGGCGGCGTGCCCGGGGGAGTGGCCCCACGGCTGGGGCCCGCGCACCCGGCCAGCGCCGCCGTCACCAGCAGCACCCCACACCTGGCCAGGCCGTTTCTGATCATGAAGTAAACGGTATCTGGCCGGTCTGAAGCTTCGCTGTCGTCTGGCTGCCGCCCGGCTCAACCCCGCTCGGACATCGCGGTGATCGTCTCGGTCATGTGCTCCCTGATCTGCGCCAGCCGCTCCTGGATCCCGGCCTCGGCCGCCGTCGGCGTCAGGTCCGCGACCATCACCCGCAGCCCGGTGTCGCCAGGGCCGTGCACGAAGGTCTGCCGGACCATCGTGCCCCCGAACTCGGTAGCGGACAGCTCATAACGCCAGGTCGAGCCCGGTCGCGCGGGATCCTCCTCGCCGTCGAGGACCACCCAGGTGAAGACCCGGCCCGGCTCCGACTCGGTCACCACACAGGTCACCTCGCCGACAAAGCCGCCCTCGAACTCGTTACGACCGGAGAATCGGGCGCCGGCCCGGGGGCCGGGGGAGTCGTGGTCGAGCCAGGCCCCGCCCTTGCACTCCGGGCTGAACTCGCCGATCCGGGACACGTCGGTGATGATCTCCCATAGTTTCTCCGGCGAGACCTCGACGGTCAGCCCGACCTCGGTCCGCGCGCCGGTCACCTTGTCAGCCATGGGTTTCCTCCCTCTGGTGCGGTTGTTGTCGGTAGTCCGACGAACGGCAGGGAAGGGAAACGACACAAGTGGACTTCACCGGCTCGGGCAGCGGCTCCACTCGAAGGAGTGGCCCCTAGAACCACTACTTAACATAATGTAGATTATCGGTCAGAAACCGGCAGGCGCCGAGAGGGGCAGATCAGGCTGATTTCTGGCTTGCGCGCCACCGTGCGCGTTGACTTCACGCGCCGTCGCACAGCCGCGTCGCTGACGAGCCGACCCGCGGTCCGGCCGTCGTCCGTCGCACTCGGCTGGACCGCGCGCGGCGAGACGATGGGCGAGCGTTCTGATGACCAGCCAAGCCGATGGGTGCCTTCGGTGGCCGCTGAAGCCTCGGATCGTCGGTTCTGGGTAACCCGGGCATACCGGGTCATTACGTCACTGTGACGCTAGTCGACCCCTGAACCCGGTGGATTCGAGGTGATCCCCGGTTCTGTGGCGACACATTCCCCATCGGACTCCTCCGGGTCGTCCCGTGAGAGCCATCCGGCGACAGGCCGAGCCGGTGCGTCGGCGGAGTTTCGTCGGAGGGAGCGTTCTGGCGAACTCGGGCGGCCAGCTGGCGAACGCATCCCCCGCAGGGCATGAAGCCGGTATCACTGCTGGTCAGATGGGCGTTTCGTGCATAACCGCTATTATGCACGAAATCAGAAGAATCACGGGGGAGTCAGCAGTCTGGCGGATTTCGTCACGCCAGGGCGTACAGCACCGTGGCGCCGAGGCAGGCGATCGTGCGCAGGTGGTTCCACCCGGTCCAGCGGCGCAGGAAGCCGCGCCACAGCTCCTGCCCCGCCGGGGTGGCCGGGTCGGCGGCGTCCAGGGCGTTGTTCATCGGCACGTTCACGATGGCCGTCACCGCGAGCATCCCCCCTACCACCAGCACGGCGGCGATGGTGGGCAGCAGCGGGAAGCCGTTGAGCACGGCCAGCACCGCGCTGGTGATCGGGGCGCCCAGGAAGGCCAGCAGGAACAGCGGGTTCACGATGGTGCGGTTGATCTGCTGCATGACCGCGGCGGCCTCTGGGGCCGGGCGTTTGGCCAGCGCGGGCATCACCACGGCGGAGAAGGTGAAGAACAGGCCGGTCAGGATGGCGGTGGTGGTCTCGGCGATGACGGTCAGCGCGGTCATGATGTCCTCCCAGTATTGTGCAGTGCGTCCAGTTTGAGTCTCAGGTAGCGGATGATCCATGCCTGAAGCGCGCGATTTCCTGCTCCTTCGTCCCGTAGCCGTGGACGCTGGGTCGGCCGGGTGCGGATACTCGGACGGGTGGACCTCACCTCTCCCCCGGCGCCGCCTGCCGATCCGCTCGGCGCGGCCCTGCACCACCTGCGGATGGACGGGGCCTGGTACTTCCGGTCCGAACTGACCGAGCCGTGGCGGCTGGACCTGCCGCCGATGAGTGACTGCCTGTGGTTCCACGTCGTCACCGCGGGCCGGTACTGGCTGTCCGTGCCGGGCCAGCCACCGCGGCAGGTCTCCCCCGGTGAGCTGGTGCTGGTGCCGCACGGGCAAGGGCATGAGCTGTGCAGTGAGCCGGGGCTGCCCGCTCCCCCGGTGATCCAGGACATCCCGCACGAGCAGATCAGCGAGCGGTACGCGATCCTGCGGCACGGCGGTGGTGGCGCCCCGACGAGTCTGGTGTGCGGGGCGGTGCGCTTCGACCACCCGACCGGATACGGGCTGATGGCGCGACTCCCCCGGCTGATGGCGGTGGCCGATCCGGCCCTGGACGCCACGTTGCGGTTGCTGGCGGCCGAGGCGCGGGAGCTGCGGCCAGGGGGCGAGACGGTGATCACCCGGCTGGCGGATGTGCTGGTGATCCAGGCGATCCGGAGCTGGCTGGGCACTGATCCGGCGGCGCGCGCGGGGTGGCTGGGGGCGTTGCGGGATCCGCAGGTGGGGCGGGCGGTGGCGCTGGTGCACCGGGAGCCCGCGCGGGCGTGGACGGTGGCGAGTCTGGCCGCGGCGGTGGCGATGTCGCGTTCGGCGTTCGCGGCGCGGTTCACCGACCTGGTGGGTGAGCCGGTGATGCAGTACGTGACGCGGTGGCGGATGCACGTGGCGGCGGGGCGGTTGCGGTCCGGGGAGGCGTCGGTGGCCGCGGTCGCGCGGCAGCTGGGGTATCAGTCGGAGGCGGCGTTCAGCCGGGCGTTCAAGCGGATTGCCGGGGTTTCCCCTGGTTCGGTGCGGCGGGCGGGGCCGTTGGTGGAGTTGTTGCGGTAGTTCTGCCGGAGGTGAATGCGGCGATATTCGGAACGCGGTAACGGGGTCGGCCGGTAGCGTCCGGGTGGTGGCGAGGGTGTTGGAGTTGAACTACTTCCCGGTCAAGGGCTGCGCTGGCGTCTCGGTGCCGGATGCGCTGGTGAACCCGGCGGGGCTGGCCTATGACCGCAGTTTCATGGTGGTCAGTCCGGAGGGGGTGTTCCGGTCGCAGCGGCGGGATCCGCGGCTGGCGCTGGTGTGCCCGCGGGTGCTGGCCGGCGGTGAGGTGCTGCGGTTGTCGGCCGAGGGGTTCGAGTCGGTGGACGTCGCGGTGGACGCGGTGGGTCCGCGGCGGCCGGTGGAGATGTTCGGCGATCCGTATCGGGCGATTGATCAGGGTGAGTGTCGCGGCGGCGTGGTTGTCGGCGGTGGTGGGTGATCCGTGCCGGTTGGTGCGGGTGCCGCCGGAGCATGACCGGGCCACGGACGGGTTGACGCCGGGGACCTCGGGTTTCGCCGACAGCAGTGCGGTGCACCTGTTGTCGGCGGATTCGCTGGCCGGGTTGAACGAGCGGATGGTGGCCGCGGGGGCGGTGGCGTTGCCGATGGCGCGGTTCCGGCCGAACATCGTGGTCGACGGGTGGGATGGGCCGCATGCGGAGGATGGGCTGCGGCGGGTGCGGATCGGGGATGTGGAGCTGGGGTACACCAAGCTGGCCATCCGGTGCGCGGTGACCACGGTGGATCAGGAGTCCGGGGTGAAGCGGGGGCCGGAGCCGTTGCGGTCGCTGGCGAAGTACCGGCGGGCGGCGCAGGGCGGGGTGGCCTTCGGGGTGAAGTTCGCCGTGCTGCGGTCCGGGAAGCTCTCGGTCGGCGATGAGTTGTCGGTGCTGGAGTGGGGCGCCTCGGAGCTGTGACTCCCCCGCTGGTCAGCGGAGGTGGCCGACCTGGTCCCAGGCGGGGTCGGACTGGGTGTCCAGGGTGGCGGTGGACTGGCCGTGCACCCAGGCGGTGATGGTGGCCAGTGCGGCGGTGTCGGTGGAGTCGCAGTAGAGGTGCAGGGTGCGGTTGCCGCGGCCGGTTTCGTGGGCGACCAGCAGGGCGGCGCCGTCGAGTTGGCGCATGAGGTCGTCTTCGAGGTCCTGCAGGTCGGTGAGGCCGGCGCTGGTGGGCAGGTCGCGGGGGTCCTGGGTCGGGTAGCGCAGGGTGATGCCGGCGTGCAGGTCCAGGAGTGGGTGGTCGATCCAGCGCATGGGGCGCATGGCGATGGCGGTGAGGCGGGCGCCGTCCTGGCCTTCGCCTTCCATGACCACCCAGCTGGGTTCGGGGTGGCGGGCGGCCATGGCGTGCACGGTTTCCGGCAGGGCGTCGGCGGGGAGGGCGTCGGCTGGTTGTTCGGCGGCGGTGTTGACCTCGCCGATCCAGCGTTCGAGGTCGTCTTCGCCGAGGAGCCAGGTGAGGGTGAGGAAGGCGATCTGGAGGGCGGCGTCCTCGGGCATGTTGGGGAACTGCGGGTGGTGCACGGTGACGTCGACGAGCAGGGATTGTTCGTCGACGGTGAGGGAGAGCCGGGTTTGTTCGAGGTCGAGTTCCCAGTCGGCGAAGTCGAGTTGCTGGTTGAGCACGTTGGGGTCGGCCTGGCGGGCGGCGCGGTATTCCCAGGTGGCGTCAGGGGCGGGGGCGGCGCGCAGCCAGCGTTCGGTGAGCGGGCGCAGGGCAGGGTCGCCGTTGGCGGTGACGCAGAGTGAGTGCTGGGCGTCGCGGCCGGGGCCGAGTTCCCATTGCAGGTCCTTGTTGATGGCGTTGACCAGGTGGGCCATCTGTTCGGGCAGGTCGGCGAAGTCGCCGGAGTGGATGGCGTTGGCGAGCAGGGTGGCGCCTTCCTGCTGCCACCAGTGCCAGAAGTCCTCGATGCCCTGCATCTCCACCATCCAGCCGTGTGGGTGTCGGACGCTTGCGCGGTCAAGGTAACCGATGGGGCTGGCGAATGCGGGGTGGTTCGGGGGTGTGGCGGAGCAGGTCTCGGGGTTGACGCTGGGTGAGCGGGGCCGGGGGTGGGTAGGTGGTCGGTCACCGGCCGTGTCGATCTTTGTCGGTGGTGTGCGGTATTCCTCTGGGTGTGTTGTTGTCGCAGGCCCAGGAGTCGTTCTTCCTCGCGCGGCGGTCACGTAAGGACTCGCCGCACACCACTGCCGCTTATCGGCGTGATCTGGCGGGGATCTCGGTGTTGCTGGCCGGGGCCGCCGGGTGCGCTCCCCCGGCGCTGGAGCTGGCGCAGGTGGGTGCGGGTGCGTTGCGGGAGGCGTTCGGGTCGTTCGCGGAGACCCATGCCAAGACGTCGGTGTCGCGGGCCTGGTCGACGTGGAATCAGTTCATGAACTTCTGTGTGGCCGATGGTCTGGTGGCGGGGAATCCGATGGGGGCGGTGGCGCGGCCGCGGCCCGCGGCGTCGATGCCGAAGCCGTTGCGGGGTGAGGACACGCCGGAGCAGTTGCTCTCGGCGGTGGCCTCGGGTGAGCGGAAGTCGCGGGATCCGTGGCCGGAGCGGGATCTGCTGGTGGTGGGGTTGGGTTTGGTGACCGGGTTGCGGTCGGCGGAGATGCGGGCGTTGCTGGTGAGCAGTGTGGTGGGGCGGCCGGGTGAGCAGCGGTTGCATGTGCGGGGCAAGGGCAGCCGGGAGCGGTCGATTCCGATCAGTGCGCCGATGGAGGCGGTGGTGGCGCGGTATCTGGTGTCGTGCCGGGGGCGGTTTCCGCATGCCCGGTTCGGGCGGGAGTCGGCGTTGTTGCTGGATCTGCGGGGTGAGCCGATCGGGCGGGGTGCGTTGCAGTATCTGGTGAGCTGTTGTTACCGGGCGGCCGGAATTCACGATCGGGTGCCGACGGGGGCGAACCTGCACGCGTTGCGGCACACCTTTGCCACCCGGTTGGCCGAGGACGGGGCGAACGCGGCGGAGATTATGGCGTTGCTGGGGCATGCGAACCTGAATACGAGCCAGAACTACATCGAGGCGACGGGTCGGGAACAGCGGGCGGCGGTGCTGGGCAACCGCACTTACCGGGCGCTCGCCGAGGCGGCTGGGGTGGGTGGTGAGCCGGTTGTCGGGGACTGATCCTGGGTGGGTTTCATCCGGAATTGGGTCGGATTACGGTCGTTGTTCACCGAGTTGCGGAAAAGATGCTTGGGAATGGGGTGATCGTCACTTATCGTGGTTGGGTAACCACAGTTGTGACGCTCCCCCGTTCTACTGGAGGTGGCGCCGTGACCAGCCCAGGGCACGGCTTGACGCAGGGTTCGACCGCGGTTCTCCGGTCGTGTCCGGAATGTGGCCGGGTTGTTTCGCATCGGATGGAAAGGGAACAGCTGCGCGCTGACCTGTCCGTGGTGTGGCTGCTGGTGGATGCGGCGGGTGTGGTGCGGGTGCGGCGTTTCTGTGTGGGTTGTGCGCCGCGTGGTCCGGTGCTGAATGTGGAATGCCAGGGTTGTGGTGATGGCCCGTTGGTGTGTGCGGCGGGGCCGGATTTGCCGGGGCCGGTGGTGGCGTGGTTGTCGGCGGCCGGCTGGTTGTTGGACGAGCCGGTGGCGTGTGCGCGTTGTGCGGCGAGGTCGGTTCCGGTGCAGCGGCGGGCGCGGTAGCCCGCGGGGAATTCCCCGGGGCCGCCGCGACCTTTTCCGCTGTCGTTGTTTCCGGAATCGTTGGGGTGTAACGGATTCAGCCGAGTACCTCGCGGAGTTTGGCGGCGAAGGCCTCGGGCTGTCCGGGGTAGCCGTTTTCCTCGCCCGCGAAGCCGCCGTGGTGGCTGGGGAAGACGGTGGCTTCCTGGCCGAGCAGGGCGGCCAGGGCCACTGCGGTGCGTCCGGTGAAGGCTTCGCCGGTCTCCTCCCCCACCGCGACGATCACCCTGGTGGGTGCGGCGAGCAGGGCGGCGATGTCGGGCTGGTAGCGGGTGACGGACAGGGAGCGGTCGGACATCAGCGGGTCGTCCCGGTTGCCGTCGTCCTCGGTGGGCAGGCCGAACTGCGCGGGGTCGGGCGCGGGCTGGGCGAAGTACTCCTCGGTGTACTCCCCGGGCCAGGAGGTCATGGCGATGAAGCCGGCCATGCCCGCGCCCCAGCCCTTGGCCTGGTAAGTCTGCATCCAGCCGTCGCGGGCGCGTTCGGCGGCCGCGGCGTCGGGCAGGACCGGGATGAGCGGTGGTTCGTGGGCGATGAGGGTGGTGAGGTCGGTGGGGTGGGCGGTGACCAGGGCGAGGGCGGTGACCGCGCCGCCGCTGCTGGCCAGCATCTCCACCGGGCCCGCGCCGAGGGCTTCGATGATGGCGTGCACGTCCTCGGCCTGGCCGGTGGGTGTGTGGTCGACCCTGCCGTCCTGGCGGGTGCTGCGGCCGAGGCCGCGGGGGTCGTAGGTGATCACGGTGCGGTCGGTGAGGTAGGTGGTGAGGGTGGTGAAGCCGTCGGCGGTCATGGGCTGGCCGATCAGGAACAGCGGCGCCCGCCCGTCGGCGGTGGGCAGTTCTCCGTGCACGTCGTAGACGAGCTGGGCGCCGGCGAACTCGAGGGTGTGCGTGGTTGTCATGGCAGTAGAGACCTTTCCGGGAGCGAAAACTCATCGGCCCCGGAGCATCATCTCGGTCAGGTCTGTCATTGGTAGGACGGTGGCGCCGCGTCGGGGGTGTTCGCCCAGTTGGGGTCGGGGGTGGCGCGCAGGCGGAAGTCGAGGTGGCCGCCGGTGCGCACGAGGTGCTGGGGCAGCCAGGTGCGGGCCCAGTTCTCGCCGTTGAGGTGGAGCTGGGTGATGTAGGGGCGGGCTGTTCCGGCGCCGGGTGCGGTGATGTGGAGTTCGCCTGCGTTGGGTGGGCGGAGCTGGATGGCGGGGAACAGTGGGGTGTGTACGGAGAGGTCGGCGGTGCCGGGGGTGACCGGGTAGAGGCCGAGGGCGGACCAGACGTACCAGGAGGACTGGGCGCCGAGGTCGTCGTTGCCGGGCAGGCCGTCGGGGGTGGGGGCGAAGAGTTCGCTCTGGATGCGGCGGATGACGGCCTGGCTCTTCCAGGGCTGGCCGATGTAGTTGTAGAGCCAGGGGGTGGAGAAGTCGACCTCGTTGCCGGACCATTGGTAGGGCTGGTTGGGGCCGACGTTGACCTTGGTGAAGAACTCGTCCATCAGCGGCTGGGCCTTGGTTTTGCCGCCGAGGGCGGTGATGAGTCCGGCGATGTTGTGCGGGACGAACCAGCGGTACTGGGCGGCGTTGCCTTCCTCGAAGCCGTCCTGGCCGAACTGGCCGGGTGGGGGTGGCACAAAGCCGGGGCCGGCCGGGAACTGGCCTTTGCTGTCCTTGGGGCGCAGGTAGCCGGTGCTGGGGTCGAACAGGTTGCGCCAGTACTCGCCGCGTTTGGCGTAGGTGGCGGCGGTGGCGGGGTCGCCGAGGGTGCGGGCGAAGCGGGAGATGGCGAAGTCGTCGACGGCGTATTCGAGGGTCTGGGAGGCGCCTTTGCGGACGTGGCCGACCAGGGCGCGGTCGTTGGGGACGTAGCCGAGTTTCTGGTAGTCCTCGATGCCCTGGCGTTCGACGTAGCCCCACTGGACGGGTTCGGCCTTGGTGGCGCCTTTGAGCATGTATTTCAGGGCGGTGCGGGTGTCGAAGCCGGTGGCGCCGTAGGCGTGCAGGTTGACCAGGAGCGGGACGCTGTTGTCGCCGTTCATCACGCTGGTGTAGCCGTTGGCCATGGGCCAGCGCGGTAGCCAGCCGCCTTGCACGGCGGCGAGCACGAGGCTTTGCGCCATGTCACTGGCGCGGTCGGGGTAGAGCCAGCCGTGTAGTGGGGCGAGGCTGCGGTAGGTGTCCCAGTCGGAGAAGTTGGCGTAGTGGGTGCGGCCTGGTTCGACCTGGTGGATCTTGCTGTCGAAGCCGGGGTAGCGGCCGTCGAGGTCGTTGAAGGTGTTCGGGTGGATCAGGGAGTGGTAGAGGGCGGTGTAGAAGGTCTTGCGGTGGGCTGGTGTGCCGCCGCCGATCCGGATGCGGCCGAGGTGTTCGCGCCACTGGGCGCGGGTGGCGGCGCGGACCGGTTCGGGGTGCCAGCCGGGGATTTCGGCCAGGTTGGCGCGGGCGCCGTCGGCGCTGACGTAGGAGAGGGCGACCTTGGCGCGCAGTTGCCGGTTCTGGCTGGTGTCGAAGGTGAGGTAGGCGCCGGATCTGGGGTGGTTGGCGCTGGTGCCGCCGGGGGTGACGGTGCTGCCGTCCCAGGTGCCGTTGGCGGTGAAGGGGCGGTCGAACTTGAGGGCGAAGTAGACGGTGTACTGGTTGCCGCTCTCCCCGCAGAACCGGCCGGTGGTGGCGGATCCGGTGATCTCGTCGGAGGCGCTGATCCGGACGGTGGCGGCGCTGTTGCCCGCCAGGCTGGCGCCGGTTTTGACCAGGACCTGGGCGGTGGCGCCCTCGGGGTAGGTGAAGGTGCCCAGTCCGGCGCGGGTGCTGGCGGTGAGTTCGGCGCGGATGCCGGAGTCTTCGAGGGTGACGCCATAGTGGGCGACCTCGGCGCGTTCGGTGCGGTGGGAGAACTTCTCGGTGCGGTTCCACGGGGTCACGCCGATCTCGCCGGTGACCGGGAGGATCGGGATGTCGCCGAAGGCGCTGCAGCCGACGGAGGCGTGGGTGAGGCTGAAGCCGCGGATCGGGCCGAGGTGGTAGTTGTAGCCGGCGTAGTTGCCGTTGTCCGGGCTCCACTGGATCATGCCGAAGGGCGCGGTGGGGCCGGGGAAGGTGTTGATCTCGCCGACGACCGGGCCGCCTTTGCCGGTGCCGATCATGGGGTCGACGTACTGGGTGGGGTCGGCGATGAGGGTGTCCTCGGCCGCGGCAGCGCCGGGGATGGCGGTGGCCAGCAGGGTGATGGCGGCGAGTGCGCCGATGACAGCGCGACGGTTGCGAGATCTCACGCGTCCTCCTCGACTGTGCTGACAACGTTGTCAGCCCGGTGCGAGTAAAAGAATGGCGCGCCGGGGACGTAACGGACAAGCGTCGAACGGGTGGTTGGCCGCACCACCCATCGGGAGTCTTCCGCCTGGCAGGGGCACGAACTCAGACTTGCCCGTGCTCATCGAGGGAGAAGGGGCGCCGGTGCCGCCGACCCGCGCTCAGGACCAGCCGACGGCGGTGGTCACGGGCGCTTCCCGGGGCATCGGCGCGCGGATCGCCGCCGCGCTGGGGGATAGTCACCGGCTGGTGCTGGGTGGCCGGGGATCGCCCGCGCTGACCCGGCTGGCCAGGGAGTTGCCGGATGCCCAGGCGTGGCCGGTGAACCTGGCCGATCCGCGCGCGCTGCACGTGCCGCCCGGGATCGAGCGCCTGGACGCGCTGATCCATAACGCCGGGGTGCTGGCCACCGGGCGGATCGAGGAGTGCGACGGCGGGCTGTGGCGGCGGACCTTCGAGGTCAACGTATTCGCCGTGGTCGAGCTGACCCGGCTGCTGCTGCCTGCGTTGCGTAAGGCGGGCGGGCACGTGGTGCTGATCAACTCCACCGCGGGGTTGCAGGCCAACGCGGCGCGCGGGGCGTACTCGGCGAGCAAGTACGCGCTGCGGGCTTTCGCCGACTCGCTGCGTGCCGAGGAGCCGCGGTTGCGGGTGACCACGGTGTTCCTGGGGCGGGTGGCCACCGATATGCAGCGGGATGTGTGCGCGGTGGAGGGGCTGCGGTACCAGCCGGAGCGCTACCTCTCCCCCGCCTCCGTGGCCGAGACCGTGCGCGCGGTGCTGGCCGCGCCGCGCGAGGCGTGCGCGACCGAGCTGGTGCTGCGGCCCGGGGCTAGCAGGGGAAGCGACTGACCCAGCGCTTCTGCCAGGGCGTTTCCACCGCGTGCTTGTTGTGGTGGGTCCGGGCCCAGGCCACCGCCTCGGTGGGGGGCACGCCGGCCAGGATGGCCAGGCAGGCGATGACGGTGCCGGTGCGGCCGACGCCGCCGTTGCAGGCGACCTCCACCCGCTGTCCGGAGCGGGCGGCGGCGTGCAGGGCGGTGATCCGGCGGATGGCCTCGGCGTGGTCGCGGGGCAGCCGGAAGTCGGGCCATTCCAGCCAGTGCCGGGGCCAGGTCAGGGTGTCGTCGTGGCGGGCGCGCAGGCGGGGGCTGCCCAGGTAGAGGCCGAAATCGGGTTGTGGGCCATCCGGGATGGGGTGGCGCAGGCCCCGGCCGCGTACGACCGTTCCATCGGGCAGGGTGATCGCTCCGGTCAACATGATCAAACCTTAGTCCGGTGGGAAACTCCGTCGACCGGGTTTCGCGCAGGGTTGTAGCCTGCCGCTCGTGCGCAGCCCCGAGGCTTCCAGACGGTAGCCACCGGTCCCCCCGGTGGCGTGCTCCTTCACGGCCACCGGCCGGACCGCGGTCGATCTTCCTTGTCGATCCACTGTGGTTGCGGAGTCCTGCTGTGCCTGTTGTGTTGTATTTGCTCGCCCTCGCCGTGTTCGCGCAGGGCACCTCGGAGTTCATGTTGTCCGGTCTGTTGCCGGACCTGGCCGCTGATCTGCACGTCTCCATCCCGGCCGCGGGTGCGCTGACCTCGGCGTTTGCCGCCGGGATGATCGTGGGTGCGCCGTTGATGGCGATCCTGAGTCTGCGCTGGCCGCCCCGGCACGCGCTGCTGGCCTTCCTGTCGGTGTTCCTGGTGGTGCACGTGCTGGGGGCGCTGACCACGAGTTATCCGGTGCTGCTGGCCACCAGGGTGGTGGCGGCGCTGGCCAATGCCGGGTTTCTCGCGGTGGCCCTGGCGACCGCGACCGGTCTGGTGGCGGCCAATGCCAAGGGCCGGGCGACCGCGGTGCTGCTGGGCGGGGTGACCCTGGCCTGTGTGGCTGGGGTGCCCGCGGGGGCGTTGCTGGGTCAGGCCTGGGGGTGGCGCTCGGCGTTCTGGGCGGTGGCCCTGGTTTCGGCGCCGGCGCTGGTGGCGATCCTGCGCTGGGTCCCGGCGGGCCGGGCCGGGAACGCGCCGGGGGTGCGCGGTGAGTTGCGCGCGTTGCGGCGGCCGCGACTGGGGCTGGTGTTGGTGCTGGGCGCCCTGGTCAATGGTGCGACGTTCTGCACGTTCACCTATCTCGCGCCGATGGTCACCGGGGTCGCCGGGATCGACGCGGGCTGGGTGCCCGCGGTGCTGGCGCTGTTCGGGATCGGCTCCTTCCTGGGGGTGAGTCTGGGTGGGCGGATCGCGGATTCCCGGCCGCGGCTGGTGCTGGCCGGGGGCGGGGTGGCGCTGGTGTGCGGGTGGGTGCTGTTCGCGCTGACCGCGGGCGAGCCGGTGCTCACGCTGGTGCTGGTGCTGGCGCAGGGGACGTTGTCCTTCGCGGTCGGCTCCACGTTGATCTCCCAGGCGCTCTACGCGGCGACCGGTGCGCCGCGGCTGGCCGGGGCTGGGGCGACGGCGGCGTTCAACGTCGGGGCGGCGCTGGGTCCGTGGGCCGGTGGGCTGGCCATCGCGGCCGGGTACGGGTACCGGGCGCCGTTGTGGGTCAGTGCCGGGCTGGCCGGGGTGGCGCTGGTGGCTGGGCTGGTGGCTCAGCGGGTGCTGGTGGCCCCCAGGTGCTCGCCGGGGCCGCAGTAGAGGATCTTCGGATGGATGGGGACGCTAGGCCCGGGACCCTTCGTCCCGGGCCGGAGCAACCGGCGGCCTAGAGTTTCAGGGTGATGTTGCGAGCCGACTGCGCCAACTGTTTCGGACTGTGCTGTGTTGTCCCCGCCTATGCAGCCTCGGCCGACTTCGCCATCACCAAACCCGCCGGCACCTCTTGCCCGAACCTGCTCGCCGATTTCCGCTGCGGCATCCACACCCGGCTTCGTGACCGCGGATTCCCCGGCTGCACCGTCTATGACTGCTTTGGCGCCGGTCAGCAGGTCGCCCAGCACACCTACGGCGGCCAGGACTGGCGCTCCTCCCCCGAACGCGCCAAGGAGATGTTCGCGGTCTTCCCCATCGTGCGGGAACTGCACGAACTGCTCTGGCACCTCACCGAGGCCCAGCGGCACCCCGCCGCGAGGTCCTTGCACACCGAACTCGACGAGCTGCGCACCGAGCTGGCGCGGCTGGCCGGGCTGCCCCCGGCCGAACTGCTCGCGCTGGATGTGGCCGCGCGGTGGCAGCGGGCGGATCCACTGCTGTCCCGGGTCAGTGAGCTGGTCCGGGCCGGATCACCGGGGCCGGAGCGGCGCGGGGCCGATCTCATCGGCGCGGACCTGCGCCGCAAGCGACTGCGCGGGGCGAACCTGCGTGGCGCCTATCTGATCGGGGCTGACCTGCGCGAGGTCGACCTGGGGCTGGCCGATCTGATCGGGGCTGACCTGCGCGGCGCCGACCTGCGGGGCGCGGATTTGTCCGAGGCGTTGTTCCTGACCCAGTTCCAGGTCAACGCCGCCCAGGGCGACTCCGCGACCCGGCTGCCCGCCGGACTGGACCGGCCCGCGCACTGGAGCGCCGCGCGGCCGGCTCGCTCCGGCCCACCGGCAGGCGCACGGCGAGGACGCCGGCCGCGCTAGCGGTCTGGCGCGCGGTCTTGGCTCAGAGTCTGGACCGGCCCACGCTCAGCTCGACCAGGCCACGCAGGCGCTCATCCGCGGCCGGGCTGCGTTCGGGATGCTCGATCAGGTGCGACTTGACCAGCTTCTCCAGGTTCAGCCCGGCCACTCCGCCGAGTTCAGCGGGCAGCGGAGAGATCCCCGCCGAGCGCAGCAGGTGATCCACCTCGACCCCGCTGGGGCCGGGGCGCTCCGTCCATCCGGGGCCGCCCTGGGCGAGGTCCTCGGCGTCGGCGATGTCCACGGTCAGCCCGTGGCGCACGCTGCCGTCGAAGGCGTACAGATCGGGCTCGGTACCCAGCCACCCGGCGAACACGGCCAGCGCGTGCACCTGTGCGGGTCCGGCCGGGGCAGCGAACACCCGTAGCCAGTCGATGGGACCGGGGATGGCTTCGCGGACCAGGGGCGGCAGCGCCTCGGCCGCGGCGGCCCGGTGGGCTTCCGGGACCAACCGCGCGATCATCAGGCCCACCTGATCGAGGGCTTGCCCGACGGTGGGACTGTTGTCGTTGGTGTGGTCCTGGGCCACCCGCACCCAGCCACCGGCGAGAGCCATCAGCTCAGTGACCGACTCACGCAGCTGCACCGCGGGCCCGGTCAGGGTCAGGACCTGTTCGGCCGCGGCGGCGAAGGCCGGCGGCTCGCGGTCGTGCGCGGCCAGGGTCATCCGCAGCACGGCGGCCTTGAGCAGCAGCCGGGTGGTGTGCTCCTCGCCTGGAAGGTGATCCGTCATGTCAGCCCCCGGTTGTCTGCTACAGCATGTCACAGACAACCGGGGACTGACCGCGCTACAGCGGGGTGACGTAGGCGCCGGTGAGGCCGCCGTCGACGAGGAACTGGGAGGCGGTGATGAAGCTGGAGTCGTCGCTGGCCAGGAAGGTCACCGCGGCGGCGATCTCGGCGGGCTCGGCGAAGCGGCCCATCGGGATGTGCACCAGGCGGCGGGCGGCGCGTTCGGGATCCTTGGCGAAGAGTTCCTGGAGCAGGGGGGTGTTCACCGGGCCGGGGCACAGGGCGTTGACCCGGATGCCCTCGCGGGCGAACTGCACACCCAGTTCCCTGGACATCGCCAGCACGCCGCCCTTGGAGGCGGTGTAGGAGATCTGGCTGGTGGCCGCGCCCATCACGGCCACGAAGGAGGCGGTGTTGATGATGGAGCCCTTGCCCGCGCGCTGCATGTAGGGCAGCACGTGCTTGCAGCACAGGTACACCGAGGTCAGGTTGACCTCCTGCACCTTGCGCCAGGCTTCCAGGCCGGTGGTCAGGATCGAGTCGTCCTCCGGCGGGGAGATGCCGGCGTTGTTGAAGGCGATGTCGATGCGCCCGTACTTCTCGAACACCGTGGCGTAGAGCGCCTCGACGTCGGTGGCGCTGGTGACATCGGCCCGCACGAACAGGCCGTTGACCTCGTCGGCGACCTGCTTGCCGGTGGTCTCGTCGATGTCGACGACCACCACCGTGGCGCCCTCCTCCGCGAAGCGGCGGGTGGTGGCCAGGCCGATGCCGCTGGCCGCGCCGGTGATGACCGCGACGCGGTCGGTGAGCCGTCCCATCAGTTCTCCTCAGTGCTGACGAACACGTTCTTGACCTCGGTGAACCCGTCCAAGGCGTCCGGGCCCAGCTCACGGCCGAGTCCGGACTGCTTGAACCCGCCGAAGGGCGTCCAGTAGCGCACCGAGGAGTGCGAGTTGACCGAGAGGTTCCCGGCCTCCACCCCGCGGGCCACCCGCAGCGCGCGGCCGGCGTCCCGGGTCCAGATCGAGCCGGACAGGCCGTACTCGGTGTCGTTGGCCAGCCGCAGCGCGTCGGCCTCGTCGGTGAAGGGCAGCACCGAGACCACCGGCCCGAAGATCTCCTCCCGCCAGGCCCGGTCCCGCTCGTCCCGGGGCAGCAGCACGGTGGCCGGGTACCAGAACCCGTCCCCGGCGGGGGCCTGGCCGCGGTAGGCCACGGTGGTCTCATCCACGTAGGAGGCGACCCGGTCACGGTGCGCGGCGGTGATCAGCGGGCCCATCTCGGTGGCCTCGGCAGCCGGATCGCCGACCACCACGCCCTTGACCGCGGGTTCCAGGAGTTCCAGGAACCGGTCGTAGACCTCGCGCTGGACCAGGATCCGGGAGCGGGCGCAGCAGTCCTGGCCCGCGTTGTCGAACACCCCGTACGGGGCGGCGGCCGCGGCCTTGTCCAGGTCGGCGTCGGCGAAGACGATGTTGGCGCTCTTCCCGCCGAGTTCCAGGGTCAGGCGTTTCACCTGGTCGGCGCAGCCGGCCATGATCTGTTTGCCGACCGCGGTGGACCCGGTGAAGACCACCTTGCGCACACTGGGGTGGGTCACGAACCGCTGCCCGACCACCCGGCCGGCGCCGGGCAGCACCTGGAAGACGTCCTCGGGGATCCCGGCCTGGCAGGCCAGTTCGGCCAGCCGGACCGCGGTGAGCGGGGTCAGCTCGGCGGGTTTGAGCACCACGGTGTTCCCGGCCGCGAGTGCGGGGGCGAAGCCCCAGGCGGCGATCGGCATCGGGAAGTTCCACGGCACGATCACCCCGATCACGCCCAGGGGTTCGTGGAAGGTGACGTTGAGGCCGCCCGCCACCGGGATCTGGCGGCCGAAGTGCCGTTCGGGGGCGCCGGCGTAGTAGCGGATCACGTCCCTGGCGTTGCCTGCCTCCCAGCGGGCGTTGCCGATGGTGTGCCCGGCGTTGCGGACCTCCAGCGCGGCCAGGTGCTCCAGGTCGGCGTCCACCGCTTCGGCGAAGCGGTGCAGCAGCCGGGCCCGGTCGCCGGGGCTGACCGCGCGCCAGGCCGGGAATGCCTTGGCCGCGCGTTCGATCGCGGCGTCGGCGGCGGCCGCATCGGCCAGCGCGATGGTGTCGAAGACCGCGCCGGTGGCCGGGTTGATCAGGTCGTGGGTGGCGCTCACGCGGTCGCTCCTCGGGCTGCGGTCACCAGCGCGGCGAACAGCGGCGCGCTGGGGTGTGCGGGGTCGGCGGTGTCCTCCTCGGGATGCCACTGCACCCCGAGCGCGAACGGGTGGCTGGGTTGCCGGACGGCCTCGATGGTGCCGTCGGCGGCGTGCCCGACCGCCTCCAGGCCCGGGGCGAGCCGGTCGATGGCCTGGTGGTGGTAGCAGGAGACCTCGATCTTCTCCCCGAGCAGCGTGGCCGGCGGGCACCCCGGTTCCAGGCGCACCGTGGTGCGGCCGAAGCGGCCGGGCGCGGGCTGGTGGTCGCGATGCCCGAGCACCTCGGGCAGGTGCTGGTGCAGGGTGCCGCCGAGGCCGACGTTGAGCAGTTGCGCGCCCCGGCAGATCGCCAGCAGCGGGGTGCGCCGGTCCAGGGCGTGGTAGAGCAGCGCGAGTTCGCTGCTGTCCCGGTCCGGGCGGATGCCGGTGGTGTGCTCGTGCGGTGGTGCCTGGTAACGCTGGGGGTCGATATCGGCGCCGCCGGCCAGGATCAGCCCGTCCAGCCGGGGCAGCACCCTGGCTGCGGTGGCGCCCGGTGGCAGCAGCACCGGGATGCCGCCCGCGGCGGTGACCGCGTCGAGGTAGCCGGCGGGCAGCAGGGCGGCCGGGCGTTCCCACACGCCCCAGGCCGCGCTCTCCCGGTAGCAGCTGATCCCGATGACGGGCGCGTCAGAGGCGTTCGAAGCCACGGAACAGCTCCCAGTCGGTGACGGCGGCCTGGTAGGCGGCGATCTCGATGCGCGCGGCGTTGAGGTAGTGCGCCACCACGTCCTCACCGAAGGCCGCCCTGGCCAGCTCGCTGCCCGCGAAGGCATCCACCGCCTCGGGCAGGGTCGAGGGCACGTGCTCGGCCTCGCTGGCGTAGGCGTTGCCGGTGAGCGCCTCGCCCAGCGGGAGTTCGTTGTCGATGCCGTCCAGACCGGCCGCGATCAGCGCGGCGGTGGCCAGGTACGGGTTGACGTCGCCGCCGGGCACCCGGTTCTCCACCCGCAGGCTGGCCCCGCCGTGCCCGACCAGGCGCAGTGCGCAGGTGCGGTTGTCCGGGCCCCAGGCCACCGCGGTGGGGGCGAAGCTGCCGGGCACGAACCGCTTGTAGGAGTTGATGTTCGGCGCGAGCAGCAGGGTCAGCCCACGCAGGTGGGCCAGCTGCCCGGCCAGGAAGTGCTCGGCCAGCGCGGACATGCCGTGCCGGCGATCGCCGGCGAAGACCAGGCTGCCGTCGGCGCCGCGCAGGCTGATGTGGATGTGGCAGGAGTTGCCCTCGCGCTGGTTGTACTTGGCCATGAAGGTCAGGCTCTTGCCCTCCTGGGCGGCGATCTCCTTCGCGGCGGTCTTGTAGATGCTGTGGTTGTCGCAGCTGGCCAGCGCCTCGGCGTAGCGGAAGGCGATCTCGTGCTGGCCGGGGTTGCACTCGCCCTTGGCCGATTCCACCCGCAGCCCGGCCGCGGTCATCTCGTTGCGGATGCGGCGCAGCAGCGGCTCGATCCGGGAGGTGCCCAGCAGCGAGTAGTCCACGTTGTACTGGTTGCTCGGGGTCATGTCGCGGTAGCCGGTGTTCCAGGCCTGCTCGAAGCTGTCGTCGAAGACGATGAACTCCAGCTCGGTGCCGACCTGGGCGACCAGGCCCCGTTCGGCCAGCCGGTCCAGCTGGCGGCGCAGGATCTGCCGCGGCGAGGCGGGGACCGGGGAGCCGTCGGCCCAGACCACGTCGGCCAGCACCAGCGCGGTGGCCGGGTGCCAGGTGGCCAGGCGCAGCGTGTCCAGGTCCGGGCGCAGGGTGAAGTCGCCGTAGCCGGTTTCCCAGGAGGACATCCGGTACCCGCCGACGGTGTTCATGTCCACATCGACGGCGAGCAGGTAGTTGCAGGCCTCGGCGGCGTGCGGGACGACGTCGTCGAGGAAGTGCCGGGCGGCGATCCGCTTGCCCTGCAACCGGCCCTGCATGTCGGTCATGGCCAGCAGCACGGTGTCGATCTCACCCATGTCGACCAGCTCGCGCAGGCGGGCCAGCGAGAGCGGGGCTGTGGTTCCCGACTGCGACACGACCGCCTCCGTAATGGTCTGCGATTGGACCTTTGCAGGATGGTGGGTGACCCACGACACTGTCAAGCGCGCAGGTCAGCCGGCGTGGACCGGGTCAGCTCAGGAAGGCCCGCAGCAGCGCCGCGGTGCCCGCCAGGTGCTCGGCCATCGCCGCCCGCGCCGCCGGGCCGTCCCCGGCCAGCACCGCCATCACGATCCGCTCATGCTGTTCGTGCGAATGCTCGATGTTGTGTCCCAGCAACGGGATCGCGTCCAGCAGCTCGTTGATCCGCATCCGGTTGTCCGCCACCGCCGAGGCCAGCGAGGGCGAGCCGGTGATCTGCGCGATGGCCAGGTGGAACCGGGAGTCCAGGTGCCGGTAGGTCTCCGGGGTGGCGGTGCGGACCTGCTCGTGCACCGCGCGCAGCAGCGCCCGCTCCGGCTCGGGCAGCCCCCGGGTGGCCGCCGCGCAGGCCGCGCCGGTCTCCAGCACCTCGCGGAAGGTCAGCGTGTCCTCCAGGCCGACCGAGCCCATGCCGACCACCAGCTTGCGCAGCCGGGCCTTGCCGCGCGGGGCGTCCTCGGCCCTGCTGACCACGAAGGTGCCGCCGAAGCGCCCGCGCCGGGACTCCACGTACCCGGACTGCTGCAACGCCCGGATCGCCTCCCGCAGCGTCATCCGGCTCACCCCCAGCCGCACCGCCAGATCCCGCTCGGCAGGCAGCCGCTCACCAGGGCCGACCACGCCGAGCTTGATCGCCTGCAGGATCCGCTCCACCGCCTCCTCGAAGGCGTTGCCACTGCGGACCGGGCGGAAGACGGCCTGGTCGGCCAGGGTGGCGGGCGGCTCCGGTTCGGAACTCATGAGCGCCACGATCTCACGGGTCCTCCAGTTCGGCGGTGGCGCGACGCACCGCCTCGAACTCCTCTTCCGGGGCCTCCGCGACCAGGTGGTGGCGGCTGTAGAACCAGAAGTAGGCCAGGGCCAGCAGGAAGATCCCGGCCATCACCCCGGCGGCCAGGATGTCCACCAGGAAGGTGGCCACCACCGCCGCGGCGGCCAGCACCAGCGCGATGCTCGTGGTGACCACCCCGCCCGGGGTGCGGTAGGGGCGCGGCAGGTTCGGCTCCCGGACCCGCAGCACGATGTGCGAGACCATCATCAGCACATAGGACACGGCCGCGCCGAAGACCGCGATGTTGATCAGCTTGGCGCCGTTCTGGGTGATCGCGGCCAGGATGAACCCGATCGCGCCTGGCACCAGCAGTGCCAGGATCGGCGTCTTGCGCTTGCCGGTCACCGACAGCTTCCGCGGCAGGTAACCGGCCCTGGACAGGGCGAAGAGCTGCCGGGAGTAGCCGTAGATGATGGAGAAGAAGCTGGCCACCAGCCCGGCCAGGCCGATGTAGTTGACGATGTCGGCGATCACCGCGTTGCTGCCGTAGACCGCGCGCAGGGCCGCGGGCAGCGGGTTGTCCGAGGATTTCAGCGCGTTGCTGCCCGCCCCGCCCGGCGCGGCGATCAGGATCAGCGCGGCGAAGACCAGCAGCACCAGCATCGCGGCCACGATGCCCTTGGGCATGTCCTTGCGCGGGTTGCGCGCCTCCTCCGCGGCCAGCGGCACGCCCTCGATGGCCAGGAAGAACCAGATGCCGTAGACGAAGGCGGCCAGGATCCCGGCGTAGCCGAAGGGCAGGAACGCGCTGGCCCCGACCGCGTCGGTGGGCGGGATGTCGGTGAGCCGGGACAGGTCGATCATCGGGATCATGGCCACCACGAAGATCACCAGACCGACCACGGCGATGGCGGTGATGACGAACATCAGCCGCAGCGCCTCGCCGACGCCGTAGAGGTGCACGCCGACGAAGATGGCGTAACAGACCAGGTAGACCGGCCAGCTGTTGGTCAGCCCGAACAGTCCGAGCGCCTGGACGTAGCCGCCGATGAACACCGAGATGGCCGCGGGCGCGATGGTGTACTCGATCAGGATCGCGGTGCCGGTGGCGAACCCGCCCAGCGGACCGAGGGCACGCCGGGCGAAGCCGTAGCCCGCCCCGGCCACCGGCATCGCCGAGGCCATTTCGGCCAGGCCGAAGACCATGCAGGTGTACATCACCGCGACCAGGATGGTGGCGATCAGCAGACCGCCGAACCCGCCCTGGGCCAGGCCGGAGTTCCAGCCGGAGAAGTCCCCGGAGATGACGTAGGAGACGCCGAGCCCGGCGAGCAGCACCCAGCCCGCCGCGCCTTTCTTGAGCTGGCGTTGCTCCAGGTAGGCCGCCTCGACGTGGGTGTAGTCCACTCCCCCGCTTTTGGGCTGTTCTGTGCTCACGCGCGCCTCCACCTGCGGTCCGGACAGCGGCTGATTGGTCAACGGTCAGACCATTGCCCATATTTGTGAGCGAGGTTACAAACCCTGTCAAGCCCTCAGCGGGCCAGTTCCAGCAGCCGGCCCAGCCCGGGATCGGTCAGGGCGGCCTTGGCCCGCCCCCATTTGCCCGCGGCCTCACCCCAGTAGTCGAAGGTGCTGCCGGGCTTGCTGAGCAGGCCGTGGTGGATGCAGAACCACAGCGTCCAGGTGAAGTCCGACATCGCCTGGAACAACCGCGCCCTGGCGGTCAGCCGGGGGTCGGCGCCGCCGAAGTAGGCCTCGGCGAGCAGGGCTGCCCGGTCGGGGTCGAACTGGCCTTCGGCGCAGATGTTGCCCAGCTCGAAGCCGGGGTCGCCGTTGCCGCTGAGCTGGTAGTCCACGATCCGGATGCCGCCGGGCTCGGCGATGAAGTTCTCCGCCAGCAGGTCGTTGTGGCACGGCCGCACCGGCAGCGGGTCCGCGCCCAGCACCGCCCGCAGCTGCTGGGCCAGCGGCAGGTGGGTCAGGTAGTCCTCGAACAGGGTCAGGTCGTGGCGGCGGCAGATCTCGAGCAGCTGCTGCTGTTTGGCGAAGATGTCGAAGTCGTTGGCGAAGGGCCGCGGCGCGGCGTGCAACCGGCGGCAGGCCGCGGCCAGCTGCGGGATGCGGCCGGGTTCACGGGTGTCGGCGAAATTCAGCGTGCGACCCGGCAGGTACTCCAGCACCAGCGCGGGCAGCGCCTCGATGATGTGCAGGACCCGTGGCCCCGCACCGGATTCCGCGGCCACCACGGTGTTGGCGATCTCCTGCGCCAGGGGCACGCCGAGCCCGGCCTCGGCCACCGCGGGGTCGAGCACCCGCAGCACCTGATCGACGCCGTCCACCCGCAGGTGCGCGACCTGGTGGCTGAGTCCGCCGGTCATCGGCAGCAGCTCCACCCGCCGTCCCGTCCACGCCGGGACCTGACTGATCGCGTCCTGCACGGTCGCCGACATAGTCGCCGAGTGTGTTGGCGCGCACACTTGTCCGTCAAGACACGCGGCCGCCTGGTTCCCCCGACCGGCCCACCTGCGCTACCAAGGACTCGTGTCCGTGGACCGAACGCTCCCAGCCCGCGCCCGCATCGTCGTGATCGGCGGCGGCGTCGGCGGTACCAGCATCGCCTACCACCTCGCCAAGCTCGGCGAACGAGACGTCGTGCTGCTCGACCGCGACGAGCTGACCAGCGGCTCGACCTTCCACTCGGCGGGACTCGTCGGTCAGCTGCGCGCCGATGTGACCCTGACCCGGATGAACATCTACTCCGCCCAGCTCTACGCCGAGCTGGAGGCCAGGGAGAACCCGGTCGGGTTCGTGCCCTGCGGCGGCATCCGGCTGGCCTGCACCCCCGAGCGGATGGACGAGGCGCGGCGGCAGATAGGCTGGTCCCGCACCGTTGACCTGCCGCTGCAGGAGATCAGCCCGGCCGAGGCCAAGGAACTGTTCCCACTGCTGGACACTTCCGGCGTGCTCGGCGGCACCTACCTGGCCACCGACGGCTACGTCGACCCGGCCCAGCTCACCTATTCCCTGGCCGCGGGCGCCCGCGCGGGCGGGGTGCGGATCTTCCCGCACACCAGGGTGCTGGGCATCGACGTGCGCGAGGGCCGGGTCCGCGGTGTGCGCACCGAACGCGGCGATATCGAGGCCGAGATCGTGGTCAACTGCGGTGGCATGTTCGCCGCCGAGATCGGCAGGCTGGCCGGGGTGCGGGTGCCGATCGTGCCCATGTCGCACCAGTATCTGATCACCGAGCCGGTCCGCCCGCGCGATGGCGGCCACCTGCCGACCCTGCGCGACCCGGACAACCTGGTCTACTTCCGCGAGGAGGTCGACGGGCTGCTCATGGGCGGCTACGAACGCGACTCCGCGCCCTGGGCGCAGACCGGGGCGAACTTCGAGGCGGTGCCGCCGGACTTCAACGGCAAGCTGCTGCCCGAGGACTGGGACCGCTTCGCCGAGATCGCCGAGGCCGCCCAGCTGCGGGTGCCGACCATGGCCACCGCGGGCATCCGCAAGATGATCAACGGCCCGGAGGCCTTCACCCCGGACAACGAGTTCTGCCTCGGCGAGACCGAGGTCGGCGGATTCTTCGTGGCGGCCGGGTTCTGCGCACACGGCATCGCCGGGGCAGGCGGCATCGGCAAGGTGATGGCCGAGTGGATCGTGGCCGGGGAACCGGAGTTCGACCTCTCACACATGGACATCCGCCGCTTCGGCCGCCAGTACCGCTCCCCTGGCTACACCCGCAAGCGCACGGTGGAGAACTACGAGACCTACTACGACATCCCGTTCCCGCACCGCGAACGCGGCGCGGGCCGTCCGCTGCGGGTGTCCTCGGCCTACCCCTGGCACCGCGAGCACGAGGCCAGCTTCGGGGAGAAGTCCGGCTGGGAACGGGTCAACCACTACGAACGCAACGCCGCCGCCGGTCAGGAGTCCTGGCGCCCGCACGGCTGGGCAGGCCGCAACTGGTCCCCGGCCATCGGCGCCGAACACCTGGGCACCCGGGAGCGCGCGGGCCTGTTCGACGAGTCCTCCTTCGCCAAGATCGAGGTCACCGGCCCCGGCGCGGCGAAGCTGCTGGACTGGGTGTGCGCCAACGAGGTCGCGGGCCCGGTCGGCGCGATCACCTACACCCAGGCGCTCAACGCCCGCGGCGGCATCGAATGCGATTTCACCGTCACCCGCTGGGGCGAACACGAGTTCCAGGTGGTCACCGGCACCGCCTTCGGCTCGCACGACGCGGCCTGGCTGCGCCGCCACGCCCCGGACGACGGCTCGGTCCGCATCGCCGATGTCACCGGCGCCTGGTCCTGCTTCGCCCTGTGGGGCCCGCGTTCCCGGGAGATCCTGGCCGGACTCACCCCCGCCGCCCTGGACAACGAGGCCTTCCCGTACCTCACCGCCCAGGAGACCACCGTCGGCGACGTCCCGGTCCGCGCGCTGCGGGTGACCTTCGCCGGTGAGCTGGGCTGGGAGTTGTACTGTTCCAGCGAGTACGGCGCCGCGCTGTGGCGCACGCTGTGGGAAGCCGGGCAGGAGCACGGTGTCATCGCCGGCGGCTACCGGGCCATCGACAGCCTGCGCCTGGAGAAGGGCTACCGGCTCTGGGGCTCGGACCTGACCCCGGAACGCACCCCGTACGAGGCCGGCCTGGGCTTCTGCGTCAAACCGGACAAGCCAGGCGGCTTCCACGGCCGCGAAGCCCTGTTGCGCCGCAAGGAAACCGGCTTCACCCACCGCCTGCGCTGCCTCACCCTGGACGATCCGCTGGCCTGGCCGCTGGGCAGCGAGGCGGTCCGGGTCGGCGGCGAGGTGCTGGGCCGGGTCACCACCGGCGGTTATGGCTACAGCGTGGGCCGCGCCATCGCCTTCTGCTACCTGCCGGTGGACCGGGTCAAGATCGGCACCGAGGTCGAGGTGGAGATCTTCGGCCGCTGGGTGCCCGGCGTGGTCGAACGCGACCCGCTGTTCGACCCCAAGGGCACCCGCATCCGCGCCTGACCCGGCCGGACCCGGTTCGACGCCGCGGGTGGCGCCGAACCGGGTCCAGGTCAGGCCCGGACCAGGCTGCCCACGAACTCCAGCACCCTGGCCAGCACCGCCGCCGGATCATCGAGGGACATCGCGTGCCCGGTGCCGGGCAGCACCTCGACCCTGGTGATGCTCGACATCCCCGCCAGGCGTTGCCTGGCCAGCGCCGAATCGTGCAGCTGACTGCGTTCCCCGAGCAGGAACAGGCTGGGCACGCTCAGCGCCAGCAGCTCCTCGTCGGTGAACACCGGCGGGTTGGGCAGCACCCGGCGGAAGGCGAACATGGCCGGGGCCAACGGCATCAGCCAGTCCTCGGTCAGCGCCGCGTTGGTCAGCGACCGCGCCGCCCACTCCCGCATCTCCCGCGGCGCCCCGAAAAACGCCGAGCAGGCCATCGCCCAGGACACGAACCGCACCCCGACCTGCTCGAACCCTGGCGGGTCCAGCAGCGAGAGCGAGGCCACCCGCTCCGGGGCGTGCAGCGCGGTGTGCATCGCCGTCCAGGCCCCATAGGAGGACCCCACCAGACTGGCGCGCGCCACCCCCAGCCCGTCGAGCACCTCGACCAGCCAGGCCGCCAGGTCCCGGCCATCGCGCACCGGCTTGTCCTGGTGATGGTGCCCCGGCTCGCCGATCGCCTCCACCGCGAACACCGGATGGGCCGCGCTGAGCTGGTGCACCAGGCCGCGGAACATCAACGGCGCCCCGTTCGACCCCGGCAGCAGCACCAGCGGCACCCCGCATTCCTGGCCGCTGCGATGCACCCGGGTGGTGCCGAAGGAGGTCGGCACGTCGGTGGTCACCGTCAGCGGCGGCCAGTGCTCGGCCAGCAGCCGGTCGTAGCCGCGGATGTAGTCCTGCCGCACGGCCTCGCTCGGAAACCGGCCCACGTAGTCAGTCGTCATGAGTCCCCACCGTTGAGTCCCCGGGCCGGCCGACGCGCGATCCGAGGAAGTCCAGCACCAGCCCGACCGTCCGTTCTGGATCATCAATGTGCACCACGTGACCGGCCCCTGGCACGACCACGGCGCCGGTGATGTTCGCAAAGGCGGCCACTCGCGCCCGTGCGGCTGCCGCATCGTGCAGAACACTGCGCTCGCCGAAAAGGAACAGCGACGGCACCGACAGCGCGGCCAGCTGGGCGTCGGTGAAGACCACCGCGTCCGGCAGCACCCGCCGGTACCCGATCATCTTCGGGAACAGCCGCGGCAGCCAGCCCTCCAGCAGCGTCGCGTTGGGCAGCCGTCGGGCCGCCCACGCCCGGATCGGCCTGGGCATCGGGGTGCACAATCCGCAGAGGAGCAGCCAGCGGATGGCCCGCCAGCCCAACCGCGCCAGTGCGGGCGGATCGATCAGGGTCACCGAGGCCACCCGCTCCGGCGCGTGCAACGCGGTGTGCGCCGAGATCAACGCCCCGTAGGAGCAGCCCACCAGATGCGCGCGCTCGACACCCAGCGCGTCGAGCACCTCGACCAGCCAGCTCGCCAGGTCGGCGAAGTCGAGCACCGGCTTCTGCTGCCGATGGTGGCCGGGCTCGCCGATGGTCTCCAGCGACAGCACCGGATGCACGGCGCTGAGCTGCCGGATGACCGGCCGGAACCCCAGTGGGGTCCCACCGGCCCCGGTCAGCAACACCAGCGGCACCCCGTCGCCGGAGCCGTTGCGCTGTACCCGGGTGCGCCCGAAGGAGGTCTCGACCTCCACGAAGTCCCTGGCGGAGGGCCAGTACTCGTCCATCAGCTCGTCATGGACCCGGATGAACTCCTGCCGGGCCCGCTCGTGCTTGAACCCTCCCACGCGCTCCTTACCCATGCGATCCCCCATCACTCTCGGTTATGATACGAACGTATCAGAAGTTGGGTTGTCGTAGGGTGTGCGCCGTGCCAAAACGGGTTGATCATGAGCAGCGCCGCACCGAGATCGCGGAGGCACTGCTGCGCATCGCGGGCACCCGCGGCCTGCACGCCGCGAGCATGCGCGAGGTCGCCGCCGAGGCCGGGGTGTCCCTGCGGCTGGTGCAGTACTACTTCCACACCAAGGAAGAACTGCTGCTCGACGGCATGGCCCGCCTGGTCGGCACACTCAACGACCGCATGATCGAGCGCATCCGCGCCGCGGGCCTGCCCCCGACCCCGCGCAGCATCCTGTACGCGGCGCTGACCGGCCTGCTGCCCACCGACGAGGCCAGCCACCGCGTCCAGCTCACCTTCGTCGCCTTCCAGACGCTGATGATCACCGACCCGGCCTTCGCCAACCGCAACCTGGGCACCACGCCGGACAAGATGGAGCGCTACCTCACCGACCAGATCAGCCAGGCCCAGCAGTCAGGCGAGATCGCCCCGGACCGGGACCCGTCCCTGCTCGCCGCGGCGCTGATGTCCCTCACCGGCGGCCTGGTCTCCAGCGTGATCGCCGGCCAGCGCGACGCCGAGTCCGCCGAGCACGTCCTCCGCGATCACCTGGACCACCTGTTCACACCCGATCAGCGTTGATCGGTGCCCCGACGTCGGCAGCCACCGCGATCATCACCGGCGCGAGTTCCGGAATCGGCGCCCCTACGTTGCCTCCACGATGAATTAGCGCGAATTCAGCTAAGGCGAAGCTGTTAATGTGCGTCCATTCACTCGAGAACTGGAGCGCTCCGCCATGAAGTACACCGTCTCGATCGAGATCGCCCTGCCGCGGGAGCGAGTGGTCCAGTTGCTCGCCGACCCGGAACATCTGCCGAAGTGGCTGCGGGGCCTGGTGCTGCATGAGCCGCTGAGCGGGGTGCACGGGCAGGTCGGCACCAAGTCGCGAGTGGTGCTGCAGACGGGGCAGCAGCAGATGGAGTGCACCGAGACCATCACGCGCCGGGAACCGGTGGACCCGCACGGGATCGCGAGGGAGAGCGTCGTCCATTACGAGCGCGAGATCGTCGGCAATGGCATGTGGAGCGCCGCGCGCGAACGCTTTACCGAAACCGACCTGGAGACGACGCTCTGGGTGAGCGAGAACGAGTACCGGTTCAGCAGCCTGCTGATGCGGCTGGTGGCGCTCTTGATGCCCGGCACCTTCCGCAAGCAGTCGCTACAGCACATGCGGGACTTCAAGGCGTTCGCCGAGCACGGAAAGGACGTCCGCGAAACGACGGACTGAACCGCGGGTGGAATCTCGTCAATAGCCGGTGCCGGCATTGCGGGTCCGTATCCCCAGCACCACTGGTGTCGGCGAGCCGCCCTCCCCGAAGCGTTCGAGCACCAGGCCCGCGGCCAGGAACTCGTTCAGCAGGTCGGGCAGTGGCCGATGGGTGGCGCCGACCTTGTCGCGCAGACCGTCAGCGGTCCACGACTCGGTCGTCCAATGGTTGTCCCGGTAGCCGGGGTTGATCACTATGGCCGCCGGCTCAGACCGGTCGGCAAAACCGCCGCAGAAACACGGGTGCACCCCGAGGTGGACGAACACGCCGCCTGGGCGCAGGACTCGGGCCACCTCGCGGAGCACCGCCGGGTAGCCGGGCATATCGGTGTGGGTCAGCACCGTCACCACGGCCGCCAGCGAACTGTCGGCGATAGGGAGACATTCGGCGTCGGCCTGGGCAACCGGCAATTTCGCCGACGCGTGAGGCGAGCATACCGCAAGAAATGTCGAGTCCGACCGGCGTCCAGCCCAGCGCCCGGAGCCGGCCCGCGTGCGCACCGGTTCCGCAGCCTATTTCCAGGCAGGGGCCACTTCCGGGGCCGAGCAGGTCAGCCAGCAGTCCGGTCAGTTCCAGCAGGTCGGAGCCTTGCTGGGCGGCGAGGAAGTCGTGCTCGTACCAGTCCGCGATGTCATCATATTGGGCGCGCATGCCTCAACTGAACACGCTGCGTCTCGATTCGCGCCCGTCATTCTGCCCAGGGTGAACGCTGAATAACTCGATCAGGGCGGAATTGCTCAGGGAGCTGTAATCAGGTCGAATTGGCCCTTCCGGCCGTGTACAACTGCTCTCAGGCCGACGCGGTTGGCTGGACGGATCGGCAGTGCCTCGTCCAGTGCAGCCAGGGTGGCGCGCAGCGGGTCTGGATCCGGAGACCACGCGTGCAGCTCCACCAGCGCCGCCATCGGAAGGTTCCTGGCCGGGTGTGTTGTGCCGCCCCAGTCAATCAGGAACGGGACGACTCCAGTGCCTGGCGGGGTGAGCCGCCAGCTCAGCTGCCGTCCGTCGGTGGTGAGCCGCCCCATCGCCTGCGGTGCGCCCGGATCGGCCCCGCGGGCGCGGGCGGCGGCCACGCTCGCATCGATGTCGGTGGTGCGGGCGGCCCAGGTCACCAGGCTGGGGCCGGTCAGCGTGCCGAGTCCGAAGATCGTCGGCTCGGCCTCGCGGGCCGGATCCGGTCCGATGATCTCCAAGTAGGCCTGCTCACCCAGGCCGAGTAAGTAGTTCGCGGTTCCGAACTCGACGTGGCGACCGCCTGGTACCGGGCGGTCGCCGGAAAGGAGGTGGATCAGGTCAACGGTGCCGGCCAGGTCCGGCGTCGCCAGCACGAGGTGGTCGAGCATGGGTCTCCGTCCCTCTTGACATCCCGCGACAGCCATACCAGATTGCTGCTGACTGATTGATCAGTCACTTAGTGGCGGAGGTGGCTGTGCGGCAGGTGCGGGACGGGCTCGATCTCACCGCGGAACAACGGGACTTCATCAGCCTCGCCCGGGATTTCGCCGCGACGGAAATCCGTCCGGTGGCGCGCACGGTGGATGAGGCTGACACGGAGAGCCCGCTTGAACTGTGGACTCGTGCCGCGGCGCTGGGCCTGACCGACCTGATGCTGCCCGCCCGGCTGGGCGGCGGCGGGATCGAGGACCTGCTCACCCAGGCCCTCATCCAGCAGGAACTCTGCTACGGCGACATCGGCATCGGCAACCTGCTGACCTCCAGCGGGTTCACCGCCGGTCCGCTGCTCGCACTGGGCTCGCCGGAGCAGCAGGACCGCTGGCTGGCGCCGTTGTGCGGGAAGAACCCGCCGCTGACCGCGGTCGCGGTGACCGAACCGGACATCGGCTCCGATGCCGCAGGCCTGCGGACCCGGGCCGTGCGCGACGGCGCGGAGTACGTGCTGACCGGGCAGAAGACCTGGATCTCCAACGCGCCCTACGCCGAGTTCTTCGTGGTGTTCGCGACGGTGGACCCGGCGCTGCGCTCGCGCGGCGTCACCGCCTTCGTGGTGGAACGAGACCGGCCGGGGCTCACGGTCGGCCCGCCCATGCGCAAGCTCGGGCAGCGGGCGATCGTCAACGCCGAGGTCTTCCTGGACGAGGTGCGGGTGCCGGTCGAGCACCGGCTCGGCGGGGACGGTGAGGCCTTCCGCGGGCTCATGCGGACCTTCGACGCCTCGCGGATCCTCATCGGCGCCGCCTGCACCGGTCTGTCCAGGGCCGCCCTGGACACGGCCACCGACTACGCCCGGCAGCGGGTGCAGTTCGGCACGCCCATCATCGAGCACCAGGCGGTCGGCTTCCGGCTGGCCGATATGGCGGCCAAGGTCGACATCTCGCACCTGCTGACCGTGCGGGCGGCCCAGCTGTTCGACCGGGGCGAGCCGGTCGCGGCGGAGTCGGCGATCGCGAAGGTCACCGCCTCGGAGAACGCGATGTGGTGTGCCTGGGCCGCGGTGCAGACACTGGGCGGCTGGGGGTACTCGCGGGAGTTCCTGGTCGAGAAGTGGCTGCGCGACGCCAAGCTGGAGGAGATCGAGGAGGGCACCTCCGACATCCAGCGGCTGATCATCGCCAGGTCGCTGGCCAGGCCGAGGTGAGCACGCTGGCCCGGTTCACCGACCCGGCCTCGGTGGCGGTGGTCGGCGCTTCGGCCGACCCGGCCAAATGGGGTCACTGGCTGGCCCTGGGCGCGCTGGCGGGCGCGCACCGGCGACGGGTGCACCTGGTCAACCACCGCGGTGGCCAGGTCGCCGGGCGGGAGTGCCTGACCAGCGTGCGGGCGCTGCCCGAGGCGCCGGAGCTGGTGGCGGTCTGCGTGCCGGCGCGGGCCGTGCCAGAGGTGGTCGAGGACGCCCTCGCACTGGGGGTGCGGGCGTTCCTGGTGATCACCAGCGGGTTCACCCCCACGGCTGAGGCGGCTCTGGCCGACCGGGTCCGGCGGGCTGGGGCCCGGCTGCTCGGCCCGAGCTGCCTCGGTCTCTACGACGCCGACGCCGAGCTGCGGCTGCTGTGGGGCGAGTGCGTGCCGGGTGCGCTGGCCATCGTCTCGCAGAGCGGTCAGCTCGGGCTGGAAGTGGCCGGCCTGGCCGCCGCGGCGGGGCTGGGGGTGTCGCGGTTCGTCTCGGTTGGCGCCCAGTGCGATGTCACCGCGACCGACCTGCTGCACGGCCTGGCCGGTCACGCCCGCACCCGGGTGGTGCTGCTGTACCTGGAGGGCTTCGGGGACGGCCGCACGGTGCTCGCGACCCTCGCCCGGCTGCGCGCAGCCGGTAAGCCGGTGGTGGTGCTGACCGCGGGGGCCAGCCCGGTCGGCGCGGCCGCGGTCCGCTCGCACACCGGCGCGCTCAGCTCCACCACCGATGTGGTGCGCGCGGCCCTGCGTGCCGCGGGCGCGATCCTGGCCCGCACCCCGGCCGAGGCGGTGCGTGCCGCCGCCCAGCTCGCCGCGGGGATCCCGCGCGGTGATCGCGTCGGCGTGGTCAGCGACAGCGGCGGCCAGGGCGCGCTGGCCGCCGACCTGGTGAGCGAGGCCGGACTGAGGCCGGGCGTCCCGGTCGACCTGGCCGGGACGGGCGAGGCGGACCTGGGCAGCTACCCGGCGGCCATCAAGCGGGTGCTGGACGGCGGAGACGTCGACGCGGTGCTGCTGACCGGCTACTTCGGCCGGTACGCGGTGGACACGCCAGGGCTGGCTGCCATCGAGATCGCGGCGGCGCAACGCCTGGTCGAACTCGGTCGCGGCGGGTGTCCACTGGTGGTGCACAGCATGGCCGCGAACGATCCGCAGGCGCCCGCGGTGGCCGTGCTGCGGGCCGGCGGCGTGACCGTGCACGCCGAGATCGACATGGCGGTCGAGGCCCTCGGTCTGGCCGCCCAATGGCGAGCCGGGGCCGCCCGGGACCTGTCGGCGCGCGGCGCGGACTCCAGGGCCGTGGGTCAGGAAACCCGGAGCACCACGGCAACGGTGAACGCCCCCTGGAGTGACTCAGCGCCGAGTGTCATCACCTACTGGAGTGCCCGGGAGTTGCTGTCCGCGTTCGGCGTGCCGTATCCGGCCGCTCAACCAGTGGCCTCCCGGACCGAGGTGCTGGCGGCGACCGCGCGGATGCGTGGGCCGTTCGTGCTGAAGGCGGGCTGGATCGAGCACCGAACCGAGCAGGACGCGGTGCGGGTGGGACTGGCGGATCCGGTGGCAGTGCTGGCCGGGTACGACGAGCTGGCGGGGCGGCTCGGCGAGCATGGGTACGTGGTCGAGGTGCAGGATCAGCGTGCGGGTGTGGTCGAGCTGATCGTGGGGTTCCGGCGGGATCCGGCGTTCGGGCCGGTGGTGCTGGTCGGGATCGGAGGCACGTTGGCTGAGGTGTACCGGGACGTCACGGTGGAACTGGCGCCGGTGGACGCGGAGCTGGCCGGGAGGATGCTGCGGCGGTTGCGGGGGTGGCCGTTGCTGGCGGGATGGCGGGGCCGTCCGGCGGTGGACGTCGAGGCGGCGGCCCGGGTGGTGGCCGCAGTGTCGCGGGTGGCGCTGGCGCGGGGCGACCTGGCGGAGGGCGAGATCAACCCGTTGCGGGTCGGGCCGTCGGGGGCGGTCGCGGTGGACGCGCTGCTGGTGCCGATGGCGGGGCGGGATCAGCAGGCGGCGCGGGCACGGGCGGCTGATGCTGGAGCGGACGTGACTGGAGCGGCTGAGACTCGGGCCGCTGAGACTCGGGCGGACGTGACTGGGACGAGCGAGCGGGGAGAGCGGATGCCAGGGGTGACGTGGTGAAGGTGACCGGTGGACAGGCAGTGGTGCAGGCACTTCTGGCGCACGGGGTGGACACCGTGTTCGGGATTCCGGGCACGCACAACCTGGAGATCTACCGGCACCTGGCCGCCGAAGGGGTGCGGCATGTGAGCACCCGGCACGAGCAGGGCGCCGCCTATGCCGCCGACGGGTACGCGCGGGCCAGTGGACGGCCGGGGGTGTGCGTGGTGACCTCGGGGCCGGCGACCCTGAACGCCGCGGCGGCGATCGGGCAGGCCTACTCCGACTCGGTGCCGGTGCTGCTGATCTCCCCAGGGCTGCCGCTGCGGCATCCGGGGCGGGGCAACGGGTACCTGCACGAGATGAAGGACCAGTCCGCGGCGATGCGGGCGATCGCGGGATACAGCCTGCGGGTGACCTCGGTGGCGGAGATCCCGGGGGCGGTGGCGGAGGCGTTCGCCTACTTCCGGGCGGGGCGGCCTCGGCCGGTGCACCTGGAGATTCCGGTGGATGTGCTGGGGGAGGCCGCCGAAGTCGAGGTTGCGGGACCGCTGCCGGTGGGGTCGGTGCGGCCGGAGCCCGGGGTGTTGGCCCGGGTGGCGGAGGTGCTGGGGACCGCTCGGCGGCCTGGGCTCCTGGTGGGCGGCGGGGCCAAGGGAGCGGCGGGGCTGGTTCGGGAGCTGGCCGAACTGGTGGGGGCGCCGGTGCTCAGCACGGCCAACGGGAAGGGGGTGCTAGCCGAGGGGCATCCGTTGAGCCTGGGGGCGGGGGTGCATTTGCCGGGGGCGGCGGAGTTCGTGCGGGACTGCGATGTGCTGGTGGTCCTGGGCAGCGAGCTGGCGCCCAGTGACTTCTGGGTGGAGCCGTTGGCCCGGCCGGGGTGCCTGGTGCGGGTGGATGTGGATCCGGGGCAGCTGCGGGTCAACGCCGCGCCGGAGGTGGAGGTGGTGGGGGATGCCGGGGCGGTGCTGACCGAGCTGCTCCCCCGGCTCGCCGGAGGAGAACTTCGGGACGGGGTGCAGCGGGCGGCCTGGTGGCGGGAGCGGTTGCGGGAGCAGGGGCGGGCCGAGGGGGCTCGGTGGTTGTGGTTGCTGGAGGTGCTCGGCGAGGCCCTCGGGGACGGGATCTTGGCGGCCGACAGTGCGATGGCCTGCTATTACGGGGCGCTGACGAATCTGCCGGTGCAGCGGCCGGGCGGGTTTCTGTATCCGACCGGGTTCGGCACCCTGGGGTACGGGCTGCCTGCTGCCATCGGGGCCGCGGTGGCGTGTCCGGGAGTGCGGACGGCGGCGTTGCTCGGGGACGGTGGGGTGATGTTCACCGTGGCGGAGCTGGCCACCGCGGCGCAGCTCGGGCTGGCGTTGCCGGTGCTGGTGGTGGACAACGCCGGGTACGGGGAGATCCGGGCGGAGATGGTGGCGCGGGAGGATCCGGTGCACGCGGTGGATCTGCCGTCGCCGGACTTCGCGGCGCTGGGGCGCGCGCTGGGGTGCCACGGGGTTCGGGTGGCCGACGCCGAGTCGTTGCGAGTGGAGCTGGCGCGGGCGTTCGAGGCCGACCGGCCGACGGTGTTGCACCTGCCCGAGGAGCTGGCGCGGGCCTGAGTGGTCACCGCAGGGGCAGGCGGGCCACCTCGGTCAGGGTGGTCTCGGTGGCGCGTTCGAAGGTGATGGTGGCTTCGGTGCTGGTCAGGTCCAGGGTGGCGAGCAGGTTGCCGAAGTAGGGGCCCGCGGTTTTGCGCCAGTGGGTGGGCTGGGCCGGGACGCCGGAGAGGCGGGTCCAGGCGTGCATGAGCGCCGAAGGCAGGCGCCACCAGCCCACGTGCAGGGCCGGTTTGAACATGGCCGGTTCGGCGTTGCGCAGGGGTGAGCAGGTCAGCTGGTGCACGGGGGTGTCGGCGGTGGTGCGGGCGACGTAGCTGTGGTGGACGTCGCCGGAGAGCACCGCGACCGTGCCGTCGGTCTTGCCCGCCGCCTCGTGCAGGACCTGGGAGAGCTGGTCGAAGGACTCGCGGAAGCTGGCCCAGTGGTCGAAGTCGCCGAGCTGGCGGATGCGTTCGGCCAGGCGTCCGCGCCGGCCGGGGCGGGTGGCGGCGTGTTCGTTGCGGGCCTGCAGGTGGTGGATCACCGGGGGCAGCAGCCAGGGCAGGGAGCTGCCCAGCAGCAGGTGGCGGTACTCGGTTCCGGCCCCGGCGAGCTGGGCGGTGAGCCAGGCGAATTCCTCGTCGTCGAGCATCTTGCGGCGGCCATCGCGCAGGATGCGACCGGCCCGGCTGTCCACCATGAGCAGGCGGACCGGGCCGAAGTCGCGGCAGAAGCTCCACTGGGCCTGCTTGTGTTCGCCGATCTCGGTGTCCCAGCGCTGGGCGTGCGATTCCAGCAGCTCCTGCGCGTCCGCCCCATGCAGGCCCTGGACCTGCTGGTACACCTCGTCCTTGGCCAGTGCGGCGGGGCTGAGGTTGCCCAGGTGCTGGTACACCCAGTAGGAGGCCAGCGCGCCGCGGACCCGCTTGGCCCACCAGGACTTGGCCGCCATCTCGGTACGCCAGGTCTCGGAGGTGTTCCAGTCGTCGCGGACGTCGTGGTCGTCGAAGATCATCGAGGTGGGCACGGTGGAGAACAGCCAGCGGACCTCGGGTTCGGACCAGCTCTCGTGGTAGAGCTGGGTGTACTCCTCGTAGTCGGCGACCTCGATGCCGGGCGGTTCGGCCAGGTCGCGGCGCTGCTTGAGGTACTGCTGGGTGCGGTCGGTGGTCTCGTCGGCGTAGATCTGGTCGCCGAGCAGCAGCAGCGCCTCTGGCCGTTCCCGCACCGGCAGCTCGCGCAGGCGGTTGGCCAGTGCGGACAGCGCGCAGTAGCCGACCTTGGCGCGCCGGGCCGGGTCCTCGGGCCTGGCGAAACGGCAGGAGCCGAAGGAGACCCGCACCGGGTGATCGGCCTGGTCGGGCAGGGTGCGGATGACGCTGGGCGGGTAGCCGGACTCCGGCAGCGGCCACACCGCCTGGCCGTCGAGGTGGACCTGGTACTCGTGTTCGGTGTCCGGGTCCAGGCCACTGAGCACGACCAGCGCGTAGTGGTGGCCGCCGACCTGGAAGGTGCCGCTTTCGACGTCGAGCACCCGGACTGTGCCGGGGCCGTCGGTCTCCACCCAGACGGTGGCCGAGTTGTCATCGACGTGGCGCAGCAGCGGTCCGAGCACGAGGTTGGGCACGGCGCCTTGTTTATCGCATCGCGGTCACCGGCGGTGCGGCGCTCCAGGCATCGATGCCGCGGTGCAGCGCCGCCTTGGTCTCCGGCGAGGCGAAGGAGGCGTCGGCGGCGTCCCTGGCCAGGTCGGCCAGTTGCGGGTCGGTGAGGCCGAAGGTGTCCCGGACGCGCTGGTACTCCTCGGTGAGGGTGACGCCGGTGAAGTTGGGGATGTCGGTGTTGAGGGTGACGACCAGGCCGGCGGCCAGCAGGTCGGGCAGCGGGTGGCTGGGCAGCTCGGGGACCAGGCCGAGGGTGACGTTGGAGGAGGGGCTGACTTCCAGGGGGATGCCGCGGTCGGCGACCTCGGCGGCGAGTTCGCGGTCTTCCAGGACGCGGAAGCCGTGGCCGAGGCGTTCGGTGCGGCCGAGGGTGAGGGCTTCGCGGATGCTGGGTGGTCCGCAGGACTCGCCGGCGTGGTGCACCAGGTGCAGGCCCGCGTCCTTGGCTTCCGCGATGACCTGGGCGAATGGCGCGAGGGAGTAGGTCTCCTCCCCCGCCATGTCCAGGCCGATGACCCGGCCGGGGAACCGGCGGGCCAGGTCCAGGGTGCGCTGGGCGCGTTCGACCGAGCGGCGGCGGGAGTGGTCCAGGATGACCTGGACCTCGATGCCGTGTGCGGCCTGGCCCGCATCGAGTCCTTCGAGCATGGCGGTCAGCGGCATGGCCAGGTCGCCGAGGCGTTCGCCGTGCGCGGCGGCGGTGAAGCGGATCTCGGCGTAGCGGGTGCCCTGGGCGGCTTCGTCAGCGCAGAACTCGCGGGCCATCCGGCGGAAGTCGGCGGGTTCGCGCAGGCAGTCCCGGATGTGCGAGTTGGCGTCGGCGAAGGCCCGGAAGCCCTGGAAGGAAGCGCCGTCGCTGGTGAGGCTGGCCGGCAGCTCGATGCCATGTTTGGTGGCGATCTCCTGGAGGGTCGCCCGGCGCAGGGTGCTCTCCAGGTGCACGTGCAGGTGGGTCTTGGGCAGCGTCAGCAGATCACGCATGGCCGCAGCGTAGGCAGTCCGGGCGGGCGCCGCCGCTCAATATCGGCTCAGGCCACCGCGGACAGGTCGGCGCCGGTCGCGGGCTCGAACCAGCCGAGCCAGGGGCATTCCAGCGCGAACCAGTAGTCGGCCACCACAGCTGGGGTATCCGGCGGGAGATCCTCGGAAATCGGCATGTCAGAAGGGTGCTACCTCCAGCGTGGTGGAGGTCAAGATAGTGGGGTGAGGTGTTCGGCCGCAGTGCGGACCACCGCCTCGGCCAGCGCGGACAGCGGCGGTGAGTCCAGCTTCCACTGCTGCCAGTACAGCGGCACGTCCACCGGGTGCGGCGGGGCGAGGTCGACCAGCGTGCCGCGGGCGGCGTGCTCGCCGGCTTGCCCGTCCGGGATCATCCCCCAGCCCAGGCCCTGCACCACCGCGGCCAGGAACACATCCGAGGCTGGCACCAGGTGCTGACGGCTGCTCGGCTCGCGCTGGGTGAGGTCGCGGGCGAAGCGGTGTTGCAGGTCGTCCTTGCCGTCGAAGACCACCACCGGCGCCGCGGGCAGCAGCTCGGCCAGCGGGCCGCCGGTGAGCCAGCGCCGGCGGAAGGCCGGGCTGGCCATCGCCCGGTAGCGCATCCGGCCCAGCGGGCGCACCGAGCAGCCCTGCACGGGTTCGACGGTGGAGGTGACCGCGGCCAGCACCAGGCCCTCGCGCAGCAGGTCGGTGGTGTGGTCCTGGTCCTCCCGGCGCAGTGCGAAGCACACCTGGAGGTGTTCGGGGACCCTGGTCAGCGCGGTGAGGAACCAGGTGGCCAGTGAGTCGGCGTTGACCGCCACCGGCAGCACGGTGGGTCGCCCGTCCTCGGGTAGTCCCAGTTCAGCGCGGGCGTCGTGGGCCAGCAGCGCGAGTTGCCGCCCGAACCGGGCCACCACCTCGCCGGAGGAGGTGAGCCGGACCGGTTTGGCGCGTTGCAGCAGCACCCGGCCGACCCGCTGTTCCAGGGCCTTGATCCGCTGGCTGACTGCGGACGGGGTGACGTGCAGGGCCCGCGCGGCTGCCTCGAAGGTGCCCTCGTCGACCGCGGCGAGCAGGGTGCGGACCTGGTCGAACGGCAGCTCGTCCATCACGATGGCTAATGATAGTGAAGAATCTTTAGCTGGCCTGCTGGATCTTCGCTCCTTAGCGTCAAGAACGTGTACGGATACTTGACACCGCTGGCCGCCGGTCTGGGCACTGGCCTGTCCCTCATCATCGCGATCGGTTCGCAGAACGCCTTCGTGCTGCGCCAAGGACTGCGCCGCGAGCACGTGCTGCCGGTGGTGGCCATCTGCGGGATCTCCGACGCGGTGCTCATCGTGGCCGGGGTCAGCGGCATCGGCGGCCTGGTCCAGCTGTGGCCGGGCGCGCTGACCGTGGTCGGCTGGGCCGGTGCGGTCTTCCTGGTCGGCTACGGCCTGCTCGCCGCCCGCCGCGCCCTGCGCCCCTCGGCTTTACAGGCCGGGACTACCGGTGGCGGCTCGGTGCGCGCGGCGATCCTCACCTGCCTGGCGCTGACCTGGCTCAATCCGCACGTCTACCTGGACACGGTGCTGCTGCTCGGCTCGGTCGGCAACGGCTATGGCGCGGCCCGCTGGATCTTCGCCGCAGGCGCGGTCGCGGGCAGCCTGCTCTGGTTCGGCGCGCTCGGCTTCGGCGCGCGCTCGCTGTCCGGGCTGTTCGCCAAGCCGGTCGCCTGGCGGGTGCTGGACTCACTGATCGCGGTGACCATGCTGGTCCTGGGGGTCACGATGGCCGTGCGCGCCTCGGCGTGACGGCCATCGTGACCCGGAGGTTCAGCGCCGCCGGTACTGCGCGGCCGAGCCTGCGGTGGCCGGGTCCTCGTAGCTGCCTGCCTTGCCGCGGTCGACGTGGAAGGTGGTCAGCGTGCTCACCGGCGAATCGGCCACCTTCCGGTCGCCGATCACCCGCAGGTGCGTGGACCAGCGCCGCGGCGTGACCTCGTAGACGTCGTAGCCGTAGCGGTTGCCCTCGAAGTACTTCAGGTGCGGGTTGGCCTTGCCCATCACCGGTCCGTTGGTGGCGTTCCACTCCGCGGAGTAGGCGCCCGAGGTGACCGAGTGCGCGGTGAACTCGGTGCCGATCACCGGGGACTCGGCGTTGTCGAAGTCCGGGCGGATGTCATCGACGAAGGCGGAGTGCCAGTCGCCGGTGATCACCACCAGGTCCTCCAGGCCCTTCTGGTGGGCCTGGCCGAGCACACTGTTTCGCTCGGTGCGGAAGCCGTCCCACTGGTCGGTGAAGTAGTAGCCGCCACCGGGTTTGGCCAGCTGGCTGAGCATGATCGAGTTGACCCAGCAGTGCCAGGCGTCGCTGGGTGAGTCGATCTGGCGGCCCAGCCAGGCGCGCTGCTCGGCGCCCAGGATGGTGCCCTCGGGCAGGTTCTGCGCCGAGCGGTACTGGCGCAGGTCCAGGATGGTCAGGTCGAGCAGGTCGCCCCAGCGGCGCTGCTTGTGGATCTGGATGTCGGGCAGCCCGGTCTCGGCCCGCGCGGGCATGTGCTCGTACCAGGCCTGGTAGGCCGCGGCCCGGCGCTTGACGAACGGGGCGTCGCCGGTGGTGCCGCTGTGGTCGTTGACCACCTCGTGGTCGTCCCAGGTCAGGAACCACGGGTGCGCGGCGTGTGCCTCGCGCAGCGACGGGTCGCCCTTGTAGAGGGCGTGCCGCTTGCGGTAGTCGGCCAGGGTGAGGATCTCCGGGCCGTCGTGGTCGCGGATGTGGCTGCCGCCGACCTTGCCGTGCTCGTAGATGTAGTCGCCCAGGTGCACCACGAAGTCCAGGTTCTCCCTGGCGATGCCGCGGTGCGCGGCGTAGAGGCCGTCGTGGAAGGCCTGGCAGTTGGCCGAGGCGAACCGGACCTTGTCCACCTTGCCGACCGGGGCGGTGCGGGTGCGGCCGACCCGGCTGCGCCGGCCGAGGGCCTCGAAGGCGTAGTAGTAGGTGCGGCCGGGACGCAGCCCGTGCACCGGGACGTGCACGGCGTGCCCCAGCAGCGAGGTGGCCGGGGCGGTGCCGCAGACGACCTTGCGGCGCAGTTCGCGGTCCTCGGCCACGATCCACCTGACCTCGACCGCGGCCGGTAGCGGCTGTTCGGCGGCGAGGGGGTCCGGGGCCAGCCGGGTCCACAGCACCACGCTGGTGGGCATCGGGTCGCCGGAGGCCACGCCGAGGGTGAACGGCTTGGGGTCCCAGCTGACGCCGAGGTCGGCCGCGGCGGCGTAGGCCTGGGCCGGACTGAGCGCGGCCGAGAGCGGCCAGACGGCGCCGAGGGCGCCCGCGGTGGCCGCGCCGCGGAGCAGGGTGCGTCGGTTCAGCATCAGCGGGCTCCCACGGTCAGGCTGAGGTTGTCGGCGTAGCCGTCGTTGGAGCTGCCGCTGCCGGAGCGGGTGAACAGCAGCGTGATCCGGGCGTGCGTGCTGCCCGCGGGCACCGGTCCGGTGGTGGTCTGCTCGAACAGACCGGTGCGCAGGCCGCGTTCCTGGGCGGTGACCGGGCCGAGCACGGCCAGGCCGATCGGGTAGCCGGTGCGGTCGAGGAACTCCACCGACAGCCGGACCCCGTCCTGCTGGGTGGCGAACCCGCCGAGCCAGCCGGAGAACCGGAAGACCGCGCCTGCGGGCAGCCGCACGGTCTGGGTGAGCCGGGTGCGCGGGCTGGTGCCGCCGCCGAGGAACTGGGCGCCGCGGTCGGCCGGGCCCGGGTCCAGCGCGGTGGGGTAGCCGCCGCCCGCGGCGTACCGGATGATCGCGGGCGCGCCTTCCACGGTCTGCCAGCCCGGCACCGCCGGGGTTGGCTCCCCCGCGCCGCCGGTGCCGCGTTCGACATCGCCGTTGTCGATGAGATTCACCTGCTACCTGCCTCCTCCAGTCGGGAACGGCGGGATTGTGCCGACCGTAGGAGGGGAACAGGTGAACGGAACATGGCCCTTTGGTCGCTTGTTTTTCAGAGCGTGCGGGCGTGGCGTGGAAGATAGCGCTTCCAGGCCGGGCTCTCGTCGGCGCCGGTCATGGCCCGGTGGCAGCCCGGATCCGTCCACTCGGCGTAGTTGCGGATGTCGGTGCCGTCGATGCTGAAGTAGAAGTGCGCGGCCAGCAGGCCGGGGATTACCATGCCCGCGGCGTCGGCTTCCTCGCCGGTGGTGAACATCCGGTCGACGAAGTCGCGTAGCCATTGCGGGTCCGCGACGGCGATGCCGAGCTGGGCGATGACCACGCAGCCGACCGGCCCGGTGGTATCGACCCGGCTGCGATAGTGCCGGAACTCGGTGACGGGGATCGGCGCGGTGGCGGCGTGCGCGCGGGCGGCGGTGCTGGTGGTCCACTGCGAGTAGTGCAGCAGGTTCACCCCGTCCGTGCACCGGTAGGAGGCCATGAACTGGCAGCCCTCGGGTAGCGGTTCGGCGGCGAGCCAGTCGAGTTCAGCCTCGGGGTCGGTGCTGGTCCATTCGCCGATGAGCACGACCGCGGCGTCCGCGCGGGTGGGGTCGGGGAGCATGTGGGCAGCCAACCAACCCCGCCCGTGGTGCTCAACCGGGTTTCCGGCTCAGCCGATCCGCAGGTCCCTGCGCTGCACCAGGACCAGTCCGGCGGCCGCGAACAGTGCCGCCACTCCCAGCAGGACCAGCGCGGAGGCGCCGTCGAAGGACTCGGCGGGCAACAGCGCCAGATGCCGGAACGGGGAGACGTCCAGCAGCCAGGTCGGCAGGTCGATCAGCGGGCCGAACAGGGCGAGCACGAATCCGGCCAGCGGCAGCGTGGTGCCCAGGGAAACCGCCCAGCGCGGCAGCACCGCGATGAGCAGGGTGGCCAGCCCGGCGAAGACCGCGGCCGCCGGCAGGCTGTTCAGCGCCGCGGCCACCAGCACCGAGGTGTCATGACCGCCGGTGGCCCACCAGGACAGCGCGGCCGCCGACCCGGCGAGGGTGGCCACCAGGGTTGCCGACAGCAACCCCGTCAGCAGGTGCGCGCCGAGCCAGCGGGCCCTGGTCAGCGGGCGGGCCAGCAGCACCTCGGCCTGGCCGGTGCGTTCGGCCTCCCTGGCGCTGACCACGCCCTGGGCGGCGACCAGCGCGATGAGCAGGCCGATGATCTGGAACAGGGTGGCCAGGAACGCCTCGGTGAACCGGCGCTCGCCACCGGCCACGGCCGCGAGCATGGCGCTGAGCTGCGGGTTACCGGCCAGCACGGTGGAGACGCCGTCCACGATCGCGCCGATGGAGGCGGCCAGCACCCCCAGTCCGGCGGCCCAGCCCAGGATCATGCCGGTGTGCAGGCGCAGGGTGAGCAGTTCGACGGTGCGCAGCGAGCGGCCGTGCGCGGGGCCGGGGCGGGCGTGCAGCAGTCCGGCGCCCAGGTCGCGGCGGGCCTCCAGGACCAGCGCGGCGGTGGCGGTCAGCACGGCAAGGCCGACGAGCAACAGCAGTGGCCAGGCGCGGTTGGTGGTGTAGGCGTCCACGTACTGCGCCCAGCCGAGTGGGCTGAGCCAGCGCAGCCAGGACACGTCGGTGTTGGCATCGGCCAGGACGCGCAGCACGTATCCGGTGGCCAGCGCCGCGCCGGTGAGGCCGCTGACCGCGCGCCGGGAGGTGGCCAGCTGACTGCACAGCGCGGCGATCCCGAGGTGGGCGAGTCCGGCCCCGGCGCAGGCCGCGCCGAAGAGCACCGCGCCCAGCACCGGGGTGCCCTCGACGAGCATGACCAGGGTGATCACCGCGCCCAGCAGCAGCGTGCCGGTGCCGACCACGAGCAGCGCGGCGGTCAGCGGGGCGGTGCGGCGCACGGATCCGGCCCACACCGCCTCGCGCAGCCCGTTCTCCTCATCGCCCCTGGTCAGCAGGGCGAGGGTGAGGGCGGCGTAGAGCGCGATGACCACGCACTCGAACTGGCCCATCCGCCAGCTGACAAATCCGCCGAGGCTGCCGATGTCCCCCGGTTTGCCCAGGGTGGCGTACAGCGCGGGCTGGCTGGCCAGTCCGGCGATGGCCGCCTCGCGCTGGGCCGGGTCGGGGAAGGCCTCCTGGTAGGCGGCGATGCCCACGATCATCAGCACCGCGATGGCCGCGCCCCAGGACAGGGTGCGCACCCACACCCGGCCCAGGGTCAGCCGCAGCAGCAGCGCGTTCACTTCTCCGCCTCGGTGTAGTAGCCCAGGAACAGCTCCTCCAGGGTGGGCGGGCGGCTGGTCAGGGTGTGCACGCCCGCGGTGGCCAGTGCGGCCAGCAGCCGGTCCATGGTGCCGGGCTGGGCACGGCAGGTGAGCCGGTAGTGGCCGCTCTCGGGTTCGGTGAGGATCGGATCGGTGACCCCGGGCAGCCCGTCGACCTGCACCGGGCCGGCCAGTTCGGCCTCCACGGTGTAGGCGGAGAGGTGCCGCAGGTCGGTCAGCGTGCCGCTGTCCACCAGTTGTCCGGCGCGGACCACGCCGACCCGGTCGCAGATGGACTCGACCTCGCCGAGGATGTGCGAGGACAGGAACAGCGTCCGGCCGTCGGCGCGGGCCTCGCGCACGCACTCCCGGAAGGTCTCCCCCATCAACGGGTCCAGCCCGCTGGTCGGCTCGTCCAGGATGAGCAGTTCGGCGCCGGTGGCGAAGGCGGCGACCAGGGCGACCTTCTGCCGGTTGCCCTTGGAGTAGGTGCGGCAGCGCAGCGACGGGTCGAGCTGGAAGCGTTCGATCAGCTCGGCGCGGCGGGCCTGATCGCCGGGAGTGCCGTGCAGGTGCAGCAGGGCGTCGATGGCCTGGCCACCGGTGAGCTGCGGCCAGAGCGCGACATCGCCTGGCACGTAGGCGATTCGCTGGTGCAGGGCCATCGCCTGCCGCCGCACGTCCAGGCCGAGCACGGTGGCCCGGCCGGACGTGGGGCGCAGCAGATCGAGCAGGATCCTGATGGTGGTGGTCTTGCCGGCCCCGTTGGGACCCAGGAAACCGAAAACCTCACCGGTGCGGACCTGGAGGGTCAGCGCGTCCAGTGCGCGCCGCCGACCGTAGTCCTTGGTGAGGCTGTCGATCTCGATAGCGACATCGCCCATGGGCGAGATCATCCACCTCGCGTGTTCAGCCCGCGCGTCGGATCGGTATCCAGGTGGACACGGCCTCGTTACGCAGGAACTCGCCGACGATCTCCCGGCACAGCACGGGTTTCTCCTCCAACAGCGCGTGCGAGGTACCAGGCACCACAGCCAGCTCGGCGGTGGGGATGCCGCGGTAGAGGGCGAGGGTGTGTTCCAGGCTGATGATGTCGTCATCGGCGGCCAGCACCAGGGTGCGCGCGCTGATCCCGGCCAACTCCGCGGTGCTGAGCAGGGTCTCGTCCCTGGCGGACTCGGCGAGTTTGCCCGCCACCACCTGGAGGTGCTCCGGTGGGTGCGGGGCCACCTCGGCGTAGGCCCTGGTGATCACCTCGGGGATCTCGCCGCCCGGCTCCGGCGTGAACAGCCAGCCCGTGTGGTCGTGCACGCCACTGATCAGCACCAGTTTGCGGACCAGGTCCGGTCGCCGGTGTGCCAGCAGCAGCGCGACCACCGCGCCGTCGCTGTACCCGGCCAGGTGCACCGGGGCGCCGATGACGGTGTCGATGAAGGCGATCATGTCCTCGGCCATGAGGTCGTGGCTGATCGGCCCGTCGACGTCGGGGGTGTGGCCGTGGCCGCGGCGTTCGGGCAGGTAGACCTGGAAGTGCCCGGCCAGGCCGTCCAGGTTGCCCGCGAAGCAGCGGGCGTCGGTCATGCCGCCGTGCAGCAGCACCAGCGCCTCGCCGTCGCCGCGGACGTCGTACCAGGTGGGGACGCCGTTGACGGTCACCGTGTGTGGCATGTCCGGGCGCCTTCAGTCCGCGAGCCGGTAGGCCAGCTCGGTGTCCCACTTGTTCATGTCCGGCTCGACCTGCGGGTTGGTCAGGTAGCTCTCCATCCGGCAGCCCCAGTGCTCACCCTGTGCGGAGGTGGTCATATCCCAGGTCAGGCCCTGGGCCTCGGCCCAGGCGAACATGCCGGTGATCGTCTCGATCAGCCCGTCCGGGTGCCCGTGGTGGATGAGGGTGACGTAGCGCCCGGCGGGCAGCTCGCCCGGCTTGATCTCGCCCTCGCCGGGCTGCGGTTCGGCCACCGGCACCCCGGCCTCCACCACCAGCTCGGCGTCCATGTCGATCACGTGGTAGCGGAGGAACGGGGCGCCGGCGATCTCCTGCCCACGGCTCAGGAGCAGGCCGACGATCTCGCCGATCCGGTCGGCGACGAGGTGGAAGGTGGTCATGGTGACCGTGGCGGTCACGCCCAGGTAGGGCTGGGCGGCGCGGGTCTGGATCTGCGGCTCGGTCATCGGAGGTCCCCTTCCGGGTTCGGGTGTCGCTCACCCGACGAACGAGCCTGCCGCAGATCGACACCCCGCGTCGGGCAACTCAGCCCAGTGTGTCGGCCAGCACCGCGGCGGCCTTGGCGACCAGGGGACTGTCCGGCTTGGCCGCCTGCTCCGGTTTGGTGCTGTAGACCGCGAGCAGGATCGGCGTGCCGTCCGGGGTCCAGGCGATGCCGACGTCGTTGTTGGTGCCGTAGGAGCCGGTGCCGGTCTTGTCGGCCAGCTTCCAGTCCTTGGGCAGTCCGGCGCGGAAGCGGTCGCCGCTGGTGGTGTTGGCCAGCATCCAGTCGGTGACCTGTCGCCGGTCGGGCGGGGTGAGGGCGTCGCCGAGCAGCAGGCGGCGGTAGGTGGTGGCGATGGCGCGTGGGCTGGTGGTGTCGGTGATCCGCCAGGGTTCGGCGGAGTTCAGCTCGGTCTCCCACCGGTCCAGCCGGGTGCGGTGATCGCCGAGGGAGCGGCAGAACTTCGTGATGCCGGTGGGGCCGCCGATCTCGCGGAGCAGGAAGTTGGCCGCGGAGTTGTCGCTGTGGCAGATGCCGGCCGCGCTGAGTTCGGCGATGGTCATGCCGTTGGCCAGGTGTTCGGGGGTGCCGGTGATCGGTGAGTAGGTGACCAGGTCGGCCTGGGTGTAGTGGATCCGCTTGGCCAGCACCTCGCCGTGCTGGTCCAGATCGCGCAGGATCGCGGCCGAGACCAGTGGCTTCCAGCTGGAGCAGAGCGGGAACAGCTCGTCGGCCCGGTAGGCCACGGTCCGCCCGGTGCCGAGGTTGCGGCCGTAGACGCCCAGCCGGGCGCCGTGTTCGCGTTCCAGCTCGCGCAGCCGTCCGGTCGCGCCCGGGGTCGCGGCGGACGCGGTCCCGCCGGGGATGGCGGCGGCCAGTGCCGCGCCGGTGGCCAGTCCGAGAAACGATCGCCGGGTCCGCATCCGCACTTCCTTGCTTTTGTGGATCACTGCCGCTGCCATTGAACACGTCCTCAGCGCAGTGCGGTGATCCATTCCAGGGCGATGTCCGGACCCGGCAACGCGGCGATCTCTCCGGCGTACTCCTGGGTACGGCGCGCATACTCAGGATCGGTGAGCAGTGCGGCGGCATTGGCACGCACCTGGTCCGGGGTGGCGGTGGTGGGGTCGAGCACCTTGGCGAAGCCGAGTGCGGCGCACCGTGCCGCGTTGTGCGGCTGGTCGGCGCCCATGGGCAGCAGCAGGGCGGGCAGGCCGTGCGCGAGGGTGCCGGTGACCGCGCCGGATCCGCCCTGGGAGACCACGAGGTCGCAATGCGGCAGGATCTCCGCCTGCGGCCGGTAGCGCTCGACGCGCACGTGCGGGGGCTGCGGACCGAGGTCGGCCGGGTCGCGGAAGGACAGCGGCAACCCGGCCAGCACCAGACGGCGCAACATACTCAGCCCGGGATCCGGCGCCAGTCCCTGGGTGGCCCGCCACTCGTGCAAGGGACCGCCGACGACCTCATCGGTGGCGAAGCCGCCCGCGGGCATGCAGGTCATCGAAGCGCAGGGCTGCCCGAGCTGGTCGGCCGCGATCGCCGCCGCGTAGTCGGCCCCGTCCCGGACCAGGACATCCGGCCGCCACCGCGCGAGCAGAGTCAACAGGCCGGGCAGGCGTTCGCCGGTGACCCGCCGGGCGAAACCCTCCCGCAGATCACGGCGTTCGCGCTCCGGGTCCAGGGGTGCCAGCGGGGTGATCGCGGCGGCGTTGTCCGGCCCGCCGGAGCCGACCGCGAAGACGGTGAACCCGGCCGCGGCGACCGCCGCGCGCAGCCCGGGGCCACTGGCGAAGGCGACGGTGTGCCCGGCCGCGAGTGCCGCCGTGGCCAGTGGGATCAGCGGTTCGAAGTGGCCGTTGCCGCCGGCGAAGGTGAACAGGATGCGCACGACGGACCAGCCTGCCGCCTCAGCTCGGCGGCCGCCACGGTTCGCCGCAGAACTCCCAGTTGATCACATTCACCATGTGCAGGACCTGCTTGCCGTCCCTCGGGCTGAACAGCGAGCTGGACAGGATCACCTGCCTGCGGGTGTCGGCGGTGGCGAAGGCCATGGTCGAGTAGCCGGGGATCGCGCCGGTGTGGCCCCACAACCGGACGCCGCAGGTGGTGCTCATCTCCTCCACGCCAAGGCCGTAGCGGGGCCACACCGGGTTCGTCGTGGCCACCGCGTCGGTGCGCATGCGCTCGGCCAGCCCGGGTGGCAGCAGGACACCGGAGTGCAGGGCGGTGTGGAAGCGCTGGAGGTCGCCCGCGGTGGAGACCACGCCGTAGGCGGCCCAGGCGAAGGACGGGTCCAGCTCGGTCAGCTCGACCCGAGGGCCGGGGTCGATCCGGTAGTGGCCGGAGGCGTGCGGACCCCACAGCCGCGGGTGCCGGGGCAGTTCGCTGGCGTGCATGCCCGCGGGCCGGAACACCCGCTGCCGCAACTGGTTGTCCAGGGTGTCGCCGGTGGCCCGTTCGATGATCATGCCGAGCAGGATGTAGTTGGTGTTGCTGTACTTCCAGGCGCCGGGCGGGCTGTGGCCGAGGGCGTTGGCGGCGCGCACCAGATCCGCCGGCGAGTGGTGGCGCTGGGTGTAGACCGCCGGATCGGCGAACTCGGGCGCGGCCGTGTAGTCGGTCAGGCCGCTGGTGTTGTGCAGCAGCTGTTCGATCCGGATGCCGTCGCCGCCGGGGACCACGCCGGGCAGCCGGTGGCCCAGGGTGTCGGTCAGCGCGAGTCTGCCCTCGTGCACGAGTCCCAGCAGCACGGTGGCGACCAGTGGTTTGGTCAGGCTGGCGATCCGGAACCGCCCGTCGGCGGGCAGTGGCGCACCGGTGTCCAGGTCGGCCACCCCCGCCCGTGCCCGGTGCACCCGGTCGCCGGTGCGCACGGTGAGCACCACGCCGGGCACCCCGGCGGCGACCATGCCGTCCAGTTCCCGCTGGAGTTCCGGGCGGACCCCGGCCACCGCGGTGCCGGGCAGGGCCACGGTGAGGCTGACGAAGGTGAGCAGCAGCGCCGCGAGCCGACGAAGAGTTGATCTCACGGGCCGACGCTACCGAGGCGTTGCTGAGAGCCTTCACAGCTCAGAACACGCTGTCACCCAAGGAGATCAGCAGCGTGCGCAGGATGGCGGCGAGGTCGGCGCGCTGCGCCGGGGTGAGCGCGGCGAGCAGGTACTCCTCGGTGGCGAGGTGGTCGGGCAGGGCCTGGTCGATGAGCTGCTTGCCCTCGGCGGTGAGCTGGACGTGCACCACCCGCCCGTCGGTGGGGCTGGGTTCGCGGGTGATCAGGCCGCGGGCCTGCAGGCGGTCCAGGCGCTGGGTGATCGCGCCGGAGGTGACCATCGAGGAGCGCATGAGTTCGGCCGGGGTGAGCCGGTGCGGCGGGTTGTTGCGGCGCAGGGTGGCCAGCACGTCGAAGGAGGGACGGTCCAGGCCGTGGGCGGCGAAGGTCTTGTCCATCGAGGCGCCGGTGAGCCGGTTGGCCCTGGCCAGTCTGCCGAGCACGGCCATGGGTGAGACATCGAGGTCAGGGCGCTGGGCGGCCCACTGGGCGAGCACGCGGTCGACGTGATCTGTCACCACCCCATCCTAGATGCCTTAGCGATGAGATACATTGTCTTAGTGCTAAGCAATCGCCTGGGGGTTGTGCTGGCCACCGCACTCGCCCCCGCCGTCTGGGGATCCACCTACCTCGTCACCACCGAACTGCTCCCGCCCGACCGGCCACTGCTGGCCTCGGTGCTCCGCGCCCTGCCAGCGGGTTTGCTGCTCATCCTGATCACCCGGCGATTACCGCGCGGTCAGTGGTGGTGGCGGGCGGCGGTGCTGGGCGCGCTCAACATCGGCGTGTTCAACGCGATGCTGTTCATCGCCGCCTACCGGCTGCCCGGGGGTGTCGCGGCCACCCTGGGCGCGATCCAGCCGCTGCTGGTGGCCGGTTTCGCCGCCGGACTGCTCGGCCAGAAGCTCACCACCCGGACCCTGGTCGCCGGGCTGGCCGGGTTCGCCGGGGTCAGCCTCCTGGTGCTGCGCGCCGACGCCGAGCTGGACGGCGTCGGCATCGCGGCCGCGCTGGCCGGCGCGGTGGTGATGGCCCTAGGCGTGGTGCTGAGCAAACGCTGGCGGGCCGACGCCCCGATGCTCGCGGTCACCGGCTGGCAACTCGCCGCGGGCGGACTGCTGCTGGTCCCGGTCACCCTGTTCGCAGAAGGGCCGCCGCCCGCGGCGCTGACCGGGCCCAACCTGCTCGGCTACGCCTACCTGGCGATCATCGGCTCGGCCTTCGCCTACGCGCTGTGGTTCCGCGGTATCCACGCCCTCTCCCCCACCGAGGTCACCTTCCTCGGCCTGCTCAGCCCACTGGTCGCCACCCTGCTCGGCTGGCTCGTGCTCGGCCAGCACCTCACCCCGGTCCAGGGGCTCGGCGGTCTCGTCGTGCTGGCCGCGGTGGTCACCGCCCAACTCCCCGCCCGCACTCTCGTCAGGAGCTGATTTCCCTTGCGCATCACCGTGTTCGGCGCCACCGGAGCCACCGGCAGCCGCATGGTCGCCGAGGCCCTTGCCCGCGGCCACCAGGTCACCGCCGTGGCCCGCTCGGCAGCCCGTTTCCCGGACCTGCACCCGCAGGCCACCCACCGCGCCGCCGACGCCACCGACCCGGCCGCCATCGCCGCCCTGGCCGCCGAGGCGGACCTGGTGATCACCGCGACCCGCCCGCGACCGGGCCGGGAGCCGGAACTGGTCCAGGTCACCGAAGCGCTGTTCACCGGCCTGCGCGAACGTGACGTCCGGCTGCTGCTGGTCGGCGGCTCGGCCAGCCTGCGGGTGGCCACCGGCGAACTGCTGGTGGACACCGCCGACTTCCCGGCGCACCTGCGGCCGATCGCGCTGGCCTGCAAGGACCAGCTGGCCGTCGCCGAGGCGAGCACCGGGGTGGACTGGACCTACCTGAGCCCGCCCATGCTGCTGGAACCCGGGGTGCGCACCGGCCGCTACCGGACGGGCAAGGACGAGCTGCTCATCGACGAGCAGGGCGATTCCGCGATCTCCATGGAGGACTTCGCGGTGGCGCTGCTGGACGAGGCCGAGCGGCCCCGGCACCGCGGCCGGTTCACCGTGGCCTACTGAGCACTGGGCTTGACCTTGACCCAAGGTCAAGCTGAACGCTGACCGCATGACACACCACAACACCAACTCACGGACCTTCCGGCGAGTGGGGGCCACCGCGCTGGCCGTCACCCTGGTGGCCGGGGCGGCCGTCGGCAGCGCACTGCCGGCGGCCGCGGCCCAGCCGCACCGCCCCGAGCTGCAGCAGGCCATCGAATCGCTGGTGGACAACGGTTTCGGCGGAGCGCAGCTGCGGGTGCACGACCAGCGCGGCGACTGGGTCGGCAGCGCCGGGGTGCGCAAACCGGGCGAGACCGCGAAACCGCCGACCAACGGGCGGTTCCGGATCGGCAGCAACGCCAAGGTCTTCACCGCGACCCTGGTGCTGCAACTGGTGGCCGAGGGCCGGATCGGCCTGGACTCCCCTGCGGTGGAGTACCTGCCGCAGTTCGCCCTGGACCGGCGGATCACCGTGCGGATGCTGCTGGCGCACACCAGCGGACTGTTCGACCACACCGGCGAGTACTACCCCGACGGCACGGTCGTGCCAGGAATCCCCTGGCAGGGCAAGGAATGGGTGGACAAGCGCTTCCACACCTACCAGCCCGCGGAGCTGGTCCGATTCGCCCTGTCCAAGCCGCCGAGGTTCGCGCCGGGCGCGGACTGGAACTACTCCAACACCAACTACGTGGTGGCCAGGCTGCTGGTCGAGCAGGTCACCGGCCGCCCGTTCGCCGAGGAGTTGCAGCGGCGGATCCTGCGGCCGCTCGGGCTGCGGGACACCGTGTCGCCGGGCGCCTCGACGGAGATCCCCGGACCGCACGCGCACAGCTACTACCGGTACGAGGACGCCGGGCAGTGGAAGACGATCGACGTCACCCGGCAGAACCCGTCCTGGATCTCCAGCGCCGGTGACATGATCTCCACCACCAAGGACCTGCGCGTCTTCTTCGCCGGACTGCTGGGCGGGAAGCTGCTGCCTGCCCAGCTGCTGGCCCAGATGCGCGTCCCGCACCCCAAGAGCGGTTTCGGCCTCGGCCTGCGCGTGCTGGAGGCGGGCCCGACCTGCGGCGGCACCCTGCTCTACCACAACGGCGGCGTCAACGGCTCGGGCGCGCTGCTCTACAGCACACCCGACGGCAGCCGGACCCTGGAGGCCTCGCTGACCGCGGGGGACGCCGCGATCAACCCGGCGGTGGAGTTCCAGAAGGCGCAGCAGAAGCTGGTCAACCTGGTCTTCTGCGACCAGATCAGCTGATCTGCTCGGCCAGGGCGACGATGATGCCCGCGGGGCCACGCAGGTAGCAGAGCCGGAACAGGTTCTCGAACTGCGTCACCTCGCCGACGAGTTCCGCGCCATGGGCCCGCAGGCGGGTGATGGTGTCCTCGATGTCGTCCACGGTGAACATGACGCGGCGCAGGCCCAGCGTGTTCGCCGGGGCGTCCGGTTCACCGGCGCGCACCCGAGGGGAGCGGAACTTCGTCAGTTCGAGTTTGCCGTGGCCGTCCGGCGTGCGCACCATCGCGACCTCGACCTGGACCCGCTCCAGTCCGACGATGCGGTCCAGCCACTGGCCCTCAGCGGGTGCCTCGCCCTCCAGTTCCAGGCCCAGTTCGACGAAGAACGCGATGGCGGCCTTGAGGTCCTCGACCACAACGCCGACGTGGTCCATCCGCTGAATCGCCATGGTGATTCTCCTCCTGCCTCGCGCGGCCGGTGGTGGCCGCTGATGTCCCTGGGACGAAACCCGTCGGCCGTTCTCGACATCCGCGGCGGACCAAGTTTCGCCGACCTACTCACGCCCACTTGCCGCGCAGGTGGGCGAGGTAGGCGGCCGGTCCGCCGTGGGTGTGGCACTGCGCCCCGGGCCGGACGTGCTCGACCCCAGCCCGGGTGACGCGCAGGGTGCTGGTGGCGCGCCGATCCCGGCCGGGGTGGCCGTCTCCCGCGTCCAGGACGGGCACATCCGGGGGGAACTCCGCCCGCGCGGCCGCCGGGCCTGCCACCGGTGCGCGGCCGGTGCGGTTGGCGCTGCTCACCCGCAGCGGGTGGGTGAGCAGCGGCCGCAACGGCGCCCAGCACGAGCCGAACACCAGCACGAACCCCTGCCGCGCCGCGTCCAGGACCCAGCGCGGCGCGGCCGGGGTGATCGGCAGCAACGCCGTCACCCGCTCCTCGACCAGGAGCGTTCTCGCCAGGGCGACACCGCGCGGATCGAGGTCCAGGACGGCGGCCAGTTCCGCCCACGGCCCGTCCTCGGCCAGCCACAACGCCACCGCCTGGTCGGCGGGACGGCCCTTGGCGGCGTTGACTGCCTCGGCGGTGGCGGCGGCCACCACCGAGGTCAACGGATACGGATTGGGCAGGACCACCGCCGCACCTCGGTCCAGCGCGGCCGCCACCCCGGTCAACTCAGTGATGGCGGCTCACCGCTGGAAGGTCCAGGTGGCGCGGGCGCCGGGTCCGACGGCCAGGGTCGAGCGGCCGATCCGGTGCTCCTGCCGGGCCCCCAGCGGCCGGTTCAGGGTGAACTCGATGCTCCGCAGGCCGATCTCGGCCAGCGGCACCGCGTCCAAGCGCATCGTGGTGCCGCCACGGGTGGCCAGCACCCCGCCGGGAGTCGGCACGACCACGAAGCCACCGGCCTTGAGCAGCGGCAACGTCACGTTCAGGTCCCGCGAGGTGATGGCAAGGTGGATGGCGGAGACATCCCGCATCAGGAAGTCGCGGTACTTCTCGGACAGGTAGCGGTCCCGGCTGACGTCACCGGGGTAGGCGGGCGGGCCGATCTTGGTGCGCGGGTCGGACAGGAACTCCTCCCGGTACTCCATGCCCCACGCGTTCAATGACTCATACGGTTCGGGACTGGTGAAGATGGCGTCGAACCACGGCACCGGCTTGCCGTCGCCGAAGTCCCTGGTCTGCTGGAAGTCGACCGGCTTGACGCCTTGGTCCACCAGGCGCTGGCGCACCGTCTTGAGGTCGCCGGCGTGGTCGGGGGAGACACCGAACCCGGTGGCGCCGAGCTTGCCGTCCGAGCCCGGCAGGTCGCCAACGCCGAACAGTTCGACGTAGGTCTCCCGGCCCATCAGGTAGCGGCCGGTCCACTTCTGGCCGCCGGCGCCGGTATTGGTCTGCACCGTGAAGTTGGAGAACTCCTTCATGTACGGGGAGTGCTCGATCGCGTCAGCGGTCTCCCGGTCCAGCACCCCATAACCGTGGTTGAAGAACAGCAACTGCCGTGCCGGGGTCTCCGCCGAGGCCGTCCCGGTGACACCGGTGAGGGCGAGCGGAACGGCCAGCGCGACGGCGGTGAACGCGCGTAATACCCGTCGAAGGATCATGGCCGGATGCTAGGTCGCGCTGACCTGCGCTGTCGGGGGTTCGGGCAAATCGGGACCCCTACTTGGCGCCGAGTCCGAAGTCCTTGCGCTTGATCTTGGCCCGGCGCCCGTCCGGGTGGTGGAAAACGATGCCTTCCGCGAGATGTCCCGGCGCGAACCTGCTGTCCAGGGTGGCCAGGAAGTCGCGTAGCTGCTCGAAGTCGCGTGGCACCTCGGAGATCGTCGGCGCCTGGAGGTTGAACGGCACGCACAGGTGCTCCGCCAGGGCCAGCGGATTGCCCTGGACCCGGGGGCCGAGTGCTTCGCAGGGGTGCTCGCCGTCGGGCCAGCCGGAGACGTCGGTGTTGCCGGCCGCGGTGTGGATCCACCTGTCCTCGGCCGAGTTCTCGCTGGTGTCCACGTACCAGCCGTCGACGATCCCGAGCTGCTTCTGCTCCTTGCTCGGATTGCGCCGCTTCTCCACCCGGACCACCCGGCCGGCGCGCACGGTCAGCCGGACGTTGGTGCCGTCGAGCTTCTCGGTGCCGACCCCGGCGCCGTCGAAGACCCACGCGCACTCCGCCCGCGGCCGGTCGACCACCCGGAATCGTTCGTCGCGCTCGAAGAGCGTGGGGATCTTCTCCATGACCTGTTTTCCCTTCGAGACTTGCCCGATCAGTTCCGCATAGGTGATGACCCCGCCGACCAGCCCGGCGGCCAGCGCCCGCACCAGGTCCGCCACCGAGGTGTCCGCCTCGACGGCGACGTGCTTGAGCGCCTTCTTCTCCTCCGGGGAGATCCAGGCGACCAGCCGGGACCACCCCTCGGGCGGCGTCCACCGGGCCAGCGCGGCCGGGTCCTTTCGGGGTCGTCCCCTCCCCCTGGCCTCATCCATGGGGAAAACCGTAGTGGGATCTTTACTGCTGTGTCAATTGGCATAACAGTAACTACTGCGCAGGTCAGAGGCCAGATCCTGCACCGGAATCACACCTTGGGTGCGACGAGTCGCCTGATCGGCCCAAGCTGCCCCAGGGGTGCCAGCGGGAGGATGGAACCGAGCGGGCCGGAGGGGGGAACGCTTGGTGGCGAGGTCAGAGCCGGATCGGTCGCACAACCAGATCACCTCGAAGACGGTGTCCCAGGTGGCACAGGTCGGCGCGGTGCACGGTGACCAGCACATCCATCTGACGGTCGCCGCGCCTGCCGACCCGCTGGAGCAGGCCGCCGAGCACCTGGCAGGTGCGGTGCGGGCCCAGTGGCGCGCGGAGGAGGACCGGCTGCGGATCTCGGCGCCGTTCCCACTGCCGGTCCGGTGGCGGCGCGCGGCCGAGGTGCCGACTGACCACTGGGCCAACATCCGCTGTCTGCCCGCCGGGGCCACGGCCGACCCGTTGCCGCTGGACGGCGGACTGGCCGAGATCGTGGAGGTCTACCGCCGGGTGCCGTCCGGGCGGCTGGTGGTGCTGGGCAAACCCGGATCGGGCAAGACGATCCTGACCCTGCGGTTCGTCCTGGACCTGCTGGAGAACCGTACCGGCACCGGGGTCGTGCCGGTCATCTTCAGCCTGGCCGCCTGGGATCCCACCACCATCACGCTGGAGAACTGGCTGGTCAGCCAGCTGCGGAAGGACTATCCGATACTGGCGGCCGGGCAGCCCACGGCCGCCGGGCTGGTCAAGGACCGCCGCGTCCTGCCGGTGCTGGACGGGTTCGACGAGATCGCCAACGGTCTGCACACCGCCGCGCTGGCCGAACTCAACGCCACCACCATGCCGCTGCTGCTCACCGGCCGCACCGAGCAGTACGCGGCGGCGGTGGCCTGCGCCCGGGTACTCTCCGGGGCCGCCGTGGTCGAGCTGGCCGACCTGACCCCGGCGGACCTGACCGCCTACCTGCCGCGCATCGCCCGCACCGACCGCGGGTGGGCGGCGGTCCTCCGCGAACTGCACGGCAACCCCCGGAGCCCGGCGGGTGCGCGACTCACCGCGGTGCTGAGCACCCCGTTGATGGTCGCGATGGCCCGCGGTGTCTACAGCGATGTGCCCGGCAAGGACCCGGCCGAACTGCTGGACCGCGGCCGGTTCGGTTCCCGTGAGGCCATCGAGACCTACCTCATCGGCACCTTCACCACCGCCGCCTACCAGCGCCCGCCCGAACCGGGCCGCCGGCGCTGGGACCCCAGGCTGGCCGAACGCTGGCTGAGCTACCTCGCCTGGCACCTGAACCGGCTTGGCAAACCCGACCTCCAGTGGTGGCAACTGGGCGAGACCCTCCGTCGCCGGACCCGTGCACTGGTGGTCGGCCTGGTCTCCGGTCTGGCGACCGGGCTGATGGTCGCGGTCGCGGACACCCTCGGGACCGGGAGCGTGCGCGGGCTGGCCCACGGGCTGTTGCAGGGGTTGCTGACCGGGATCGCCTTCGGCGTCGTGCACCGGGGGGCGCTGTGGCTCGCCCCCGGCGCGCTGGAACCGGCCAGGGTGCGGATGCGACTGCGCGGGGCGGCCGGCCTGCCGCGCGCGCAGCTCCGCCAGCGCGTGCGGTGGGCGCTGGTGATCGGACTGCTCTTCGGCGTGGCGTCGGCCTGCGTGCGCCAGCTCCAGACCGCCCTGGTCCTGGGCGCCTTCGAGCCGGTCGGCGTCCTGCTCGTGGACGTGATCGTCTACGTGCCGCTCTACGGGCTCGCCGGTGCGGCCACCGCCCTGGTCACGGCCTGGCTGGAAACCCCGCTGGACACCACAGCCGCTCTCAACCCCACCTCCTTGCTGCGGACCAGCCGGGAGCACGAGACGATCCGGCTGCTCGTCGTGGTCCCGGTGTTCTTGCTGGTGATCGGGCTCGGCACCGGAGCTGTAGTCGCGCTCATCCGCGCACCCGCGGCCGAATTCGGGATCGGCGTCATCTGGGACCTTCCCTTCGCGCTGACGCTGGGCCTCAGCACTGGCTTCAGCGCCGCGTTCGGCTATGTGCTCAGCGCGACCGCCTGGGGCCAGTGGCTGGCCCTGTCCCGGGTGTGGCTGCCGCTGACCGGCAGGCTGCCCTGGTCGCTGCCCGCCTTCCTGGCCGACGCCCACCACCGGGGTGTGCTGCGCCAGGCCGGGTCGGCCTACCAGTTCCGCCACGCCCGCTACCAGGACCACCTGGCCCAGGCATACCAGGCGCAGTGGCGTTCGGCGCGAGCCAAGGCGGACCGGAACTGACCTACACGGTCGGCAGAATCGTCTCCACAACGACACCATGGAGCCTGGAGGACGACCCATGTACGCACCCGCCCAGCACGACGAGATCACGGGCCTGGTCAACTACCTCGACCAGCAGCTCACGGCCATCCGGGCCGCCGCGTTCGGCCTGACCGAGCAGCAGGCGCGCGAGACGCCGTGCCGGAGCGCGTTGTCGGTCGGGGGCATCATCAAACACGCGGCCTACGTCCTGGGTGGAGCGCTGGAGCGGTTGCGCACCGAAGTCACCGAGCAGCCGGTCGATGGGGCGGCGTACGCCGCGTTCACCGACAGCTTCACCGTGCGCGAGGACGAGACGGTGGCCGGGACCATCGAGGACTTCGACCGGGTGCGGGCTCAGCTGCTGGCCGCGGTCGCCGCGACCGATCCGGCCGGCGACACCATGGCACCACCCGCGCCGTGGCATGGGATCTTCGACGCCCGGCCGATTCACGCTCGCTACTTCCTGGTGCACCTGGTCGAGGAGTGTGCCCGGCACGCGGGCCACGCCGACATCATCCGCGAGCAGCTCGACGGGGTGGCGGTGCCGTCGTTGGTGCTCACCCTGGCCGGGGCGAGCGCCAACGACTTCTTCCAGCCGTACCAGCCGATCCCGGGCACCCTGCTGGCATGAGGTGCGACCTCGGGCAGGCTCACCTGGCCATGAGCTGGTCCAGTTGGCGTTCGGCGCGTTCGGCGCGGGCCAGGGTCTGGGCGCGGGCCTCGTCCAGGGCGGCCAGGCGTTCCTCGGCGGTGCTGCGGGCGGACTCGACCGCGGCGGCCAGGTCCCTGGTGTGGGTTTCGCGCAGGGTGCGGAGTTCGGCGCGGGTGTGGTCGAGTTCCTCGCGGGCGTCCTTGGCGGACTGGTCGGCGCGGTCGGCCCTGGTGACGGCTTCGGCGCGGGCCTGTTCGGCTTTGGTGACGCTGAGCTGGGCGGTGCGTTCGGCGTGCTGGGTGGCGGTGGCGGCTTCCTGTTTGATCTGGGCGATGGTGTTGGTGGCCTCGCGCTGGGCTCGTTCCACCGCGGCCGCGGCGTCGCGTTGGACCGCCTCGATGGAGGCGGCGGCCTCACGCTGGGCTTGCTCGACGTCCTTGGCGGCCTGACGGCGGGCTTGTTCGGCCTGGGCCACCGATTCCTCGCGGGCGCGTTCGATCTCGGCGGCGGCGTCCCGGCGCACGCCCTGGATGAGGACCTCGGCTTCGTTGCGGGCGGCGAGGACTTCTTCGGCGGCCTGGCGGGTGGCGGTCTGGGCCTGGGCTTCGGCGTGGTCGCGGGCGGCCAGGGCGGTGATCGCCTCCTGTTCGGCGGCTTCGGCGGCGCCGGCCGCGTCGTCGGCGGCGGCTTCGGCCTGGGCGCGGGCGGACTCGGCTTCGCGGCGGGCCCCTTCGGCGGCGACCGCGGTGGACTCGGCCTCGGCGATGCGGCGGGCGGCGTCGGCCTGGACCGCCTGCACCTGTGCCTCGGCGGCGCTGGGGTCGGCCAGGGTGGACAGTTCGGTGACCGCCGAGTTGAGGGTCTGGTTGAGCTGGCCGGCCAGGGTGCGGAACTGCGTCAGAAGCTCGTCGGCGCGTAGTCGGGCCGCGGTGACAGGGCCCAGCTGTTTCGTCACGGTGACGATGGATTCCGCAGCTTCTTCGCCCTGTTGCTGGCGTTGACGTTCTCGCCAGGCCCGCCAGCGGGTGTGTTCGGGCAGGTCGCAGTACTCCGAGGGGCGTCCTGGGCCACCGGTGCGGGCGATCGGGCGGCTACAGCCCGGGTAGTTGCATATTCCGGCCTCGCGGGTCACTTCGGCGTTCACCCGTAAATCGTAGCGTTACTTTCGTCGCGAGCACACGTAACGACACGAAACGAAATCGGATAAGGGCGGCGTGGGCGGCGCAGACGAAAGCCTTGGTTGACCTCCGATAAGTGAACATTATCGGAGGTCAACCAGGGCTGGATTGAGTTGGTCAGCCGGGTTGGCTTTGGTTTGCGTTGCGTTGGTATGACGAAACGTTATTGCGACGTATCACTGTTGTAGCGACGGAGCGCGAAGAAGTAGCCGATGCCGGTCAGCAGCAGGCACCAGCCGAGGGCGAAGATCCAGCTGGTGCCGATCGGCGTGCCGGTCAGCAGTCCGCGCAGGGTGTCGATGATCGGCGTGAAGGGCTGGTGCTGGGCTACCAGGGCCACCCCGTCGGACATGGCCGAGGTCGGGATGAACGCGCTGCTCAGGAACGGCAGGAACTGGAGTGGGAAGGCCGCGGTGTTGGCGCCGCCCACGGTCTTGGTGGCCAGGCCGATGGCCACCGCGAGCCAGGTGAAGGCGATGATCACCAGCGAGAGCAGGCCGAGCACGGCCAGCCACTCCCCCACGCCCGCGGTCGGCCGGAAGCCCATGAGCACGGCCAGCAGGATGATCAGCGTGACGCTGATGAGGGTGCGGATCAGGCTGCCCAGCACCTGACCGCTGAGCACCGAGCCGCGGCTGATCGACATGGTGCGGAACCGGGCGATGATGCCCTCCTGCATGTCGGTGCACACCTTGATCGCCACCGCGCTGCCGCTGGCGCTGCCGATGGCCATCACGATGATGCCTGGGGTCAGGTAGTCCAGGTAGTTGCCGGTGCGGGCCACCGGGGACATCGCGTTGCCGAAGACGAAGGCGAACAACAGCATCATGAGCAGCGGCATCACGATTGTCATGACCGTCATCAGCGGGTAGCGCTGGGCATGCCGGAGATCGCGGCGCAGCATGGTCACCGAATCGCGGACGGCGTAGGACATGGTGGTCATCGGGCCAGTTCCTTGTCAGTGTCGGCCGGGTGGCCGGTGAGGGCGAAGAAGACGTCGTCGAGGTCGGGGGTGTGCACGGTGAGCCGGTCGACCTCGACCGAGTGGCCGTCCAGGCGGTCCAGCACCGCGCGCAACTCGGTCACGCTGCCGTCGCTGGGGATCTGCAGGGTGCGCTCGTCCGGATCACTGCTGCCGGCCGGGAAGATCCGCGCGGCGGCGGCCAGTTCCTCGCCGGTGGGGAACTGGAGGCGGACGAATCCGCCGGGGATGCGGCGCTTCAGCTCGTCCGCGGTGCCCTCGGCGACCAGCCTGCCGTGGTCGAGCACGCCGATCCGGTCGGCGAGCTGATCGGCCTCGTCCAGGTACTGGGTGGTCAGCAGCAGCGTCACGCCCTGGTCGGCGACCAGGTCCCGGATGATCTGCCACATGGTGTGCCTGCTGCGTGGGTCCAGGCCGGTGGTGGGCTCGTCGAGGAAGATCACCCGGGGTGAGCCGACCAGGGTCATGGCCAGGTCGAGCCGCCTGCGCATGCCGCCGGAGTAGCCGGCCACGATCTTGTCCCCGGCCTTGACCAGGTCGAACCGCTCCAGCAACCCGGCGGCGCGGCGACGACCCGCGGCCGGGGCGAGGTGGTTGAGGTCGGCCATCAGCTGGAGGTTCTCCCGGCCGGTGAGCAGGTTGTCCACCGCGGAGAACTGCCCGGTGACGCCGATCGCGGTGCGCACCTTGGCCGCCTCGGTGACCACGTCGTGCCCGGCCACCCGCAGCTGCCCGCCGTCCGGGCTGATCAGGGTGGACAGGATGCGGACCGCGGTGGTCTTGCCTGCCCCGTTCGGGCCGAGCAGGGCGTAGATCGTGCCCTCGGCGACGTCCAGTTCCAGGCCGTCGAGCACGAGGTGGTCGCCGTAGGACTTGCGCAGACCGGTGGCGGTGATCGCCGACCGGCCGGTCGGGATGTTCATGATGAACCCATTTCCTTTGCGTTTGCTAATGTCAAGGGGCGCGTTGAACCAGCCTCGCCAGTGCGGACACGGCGAACTCAGGGCAGCGCGAAGAAACCTGGCGTATCGGCCGTGCTCACGGCCGTGTGGAGAAACCGCTGACGGGACAGCGGATCAGATGTCGAGGTCCTCGACCGGCGGGTGCTCGGCGGCGCGGGCGATCAGCGTGTACAGCTCGTCCGGGATCTTCTCCCGCAACTGCTCCACGGTCTCGACCACCTCCAGGGTGGCCTCCCCTTCGGCGAAACCCCAGGTCTGCTCGCCGAGTCCGAGGAAGCTGGTCCAGCTCTGGTTCTGGCCCATGCCGATCAGGCCGCGCCAGCCACCGGCGGGCGGACTCGCCCCGGCCGGGTCGTTCTCGGTCGGCGTCCAGTTGGAGGTCCAGTCCGGCGAGCGGTCCACGTGCAGCACGAACTTGCCGGTGCGGGAGCGGTAGACGCGGTAGACCTCCATCCGCTGATCGGAGGCCGCACCCCACTCCCCGAGCAGCACCCCGGAGAAACGCACCTTGCGGCCGACCCCGGGTCCGACCTTGACCACGATCTCGTCGAAGCCCGCGGCCCGGCCCTCTTCGATGTCTACGTACCGCCGCAGGGCGGCCACGATCGCGGCGGACAGGCTGCCCCCGGCGAGTGCCTGTGCTCGCTGGAACAGCTCCAGATCCTCACCGGACACGTAGATCGTTTTGTTCGGCACGACTGCATCCTAGCCCCCATCACCTGGCTTGCTATACGTATGAGTGTACGTAGATGGCGTGGACAGCGCAATACTCGCGTTGTCCACGCCATCAGTGCAGGTGAGAGGGTTGGAGGATGCGCAGCCGTTCCTGCTCGACCCGGGCGGCGGCCTCGCGTTCGCGTTCCTGCTCGGCCGCGCGGGCTTGTTTGGCCAGTTCGGCGCGCCAGCCGCGGCGGGAGCGGACCGCGTCGCCCAGGGCGATCACCGCGGCGAACAGGGCGATCCAGCCGCCGAAGTCCAGGCCCAGCACGTAGGCCGGGTCGTCGCCCTCGCCGAGCCGGGCCACCGTGGAGATCACCATGACCGCGGCCGCCACACCGATGGCCGCGCGGGGGCGGCCCTGTTCGGCGGCGGAGTACAGCGGGGCGGCCAGCGGCACGGCCAGGCCGATCGGCGGCAGTTCCAGGGTGTAGTAGCCGATCAGCGCGGCCGTGCTGAGCAGCATGATCAGCACCGGATAGCGGCGGCGCAGGAACATCAGTCCGGCCAGCACGCCGACGAAGGCGAAGGCGAGCAGGCTGGGCTGACCGGTGCGGCCGACGTTGGCGATGATCGGCGCGCTGACCGCGATCACCACCAGCACCGCCAGTGCCGCGTCGGTCAGCAGCGGGCGGCGGATCAGCATGGTGTCCACTGTGGACCAGGGCGGGTGCTCACGCCACGTCCCGGCCGCGCTGGAAGCGGAGCAGGCCGGTGAAGGCCAGGGCGGCGGTGGCCACGGTGAAGGCGATCCGGAAGTAGTGGCCGAAGACGAACTCCGCGGCGGTCTGGCGCAGGAACTCCGCCGGGTGCACGGCAAGGCCCTCGGTGAACATGATCGTGTTGCGCGGCCAGAAGTACAGCGCGGAGAACAGGAACTCCCCTGCCAGCAACGTGATCAGGCTGGCTGCGAACCACCAGCGGGCCCGCGGCCGCCGCCACAGGGTGATCGCCGCGAGCACCGCGGTGAGCGTGGTGGCCATGCCGAGCGGCCGGAAGATGTGGCCGGGTCCGACGACCTGGAAGAAGGCCATCGACTCGGCGAGGGAGGCGGGTGGGTCGCGGAAGATGTTGGGGTAGAGCAGCGCGGTTTCCACGAGCACGCCGCCGCAGGCGATCATCGCGACCCAGACGTAGGTGATCGAGACGGTGCTGGCGAGGCGGGCTCGGTTCATGGTGTCCCCCTGGGTGTTCTGGATGGTGGTGTCCAGAACGGTAGGGAGTTCGGGGTGGGTTGGCGTCCGTTGTGGATCTCGGGTGGGGTACGCGTTTCGACGTACGGGTGTACGTGCCGGGGTACGTCAGCGTGCGGTGCGGGCTTGGTGCAGATGGCGGAGCTGGCCGATCTCGGCGACGTTCTTGGTCAGTTCGACGGTGACCCAGCCGGCGATGTCGACCAGGGTGAAGTCCGGGCCCCAGGGCAGGGTGGCGGTGCGGTCCTTGGCGTCCAGGTCGGCGTCGGTGAGTGGGAGCAGGCTGGCGCGCCAGGTGTCGTTGAGGCCGCGGAGCCAGGTGATGGTGGACTCGGCGGTGCCGGGCCAGGTGATCTGGTCGCGGGGCGGGGCGCCGTTGGCGAACAGGTGGCCGTGGGTGGTGGTCCACCAGAAACCGATGTGCCAGGTGAGCCAGCCGATGGTGGTGGGTGGGGCGGGACTGGGTTCGGGTTCGGCCCAGTCGGCGTGCCAGGTTCCGGTCTCGTCCGGGCGGACGGACCAGCTGCCGGGGGCGGGCTCCCACAGACAGGCGGCGTCGTCCAGGTCGGTCAGGTGGTGCTCGAACAGGGACCAGGCGATGTCGAGCTGTTTGAGCAGCAGTTCGACCCGGGCGGCAGTCATGCGTGCAGGGTGTCGGCGGCGCCCGGGGTCGGCAACTTGATTTGTCAGTCGATCAGCAGGACGAGTTTGCCGCGGACGTGGCCGCTGTCGCTGTCCCGGTGCGCGGTGGCCGCGTCCTTGAGTGGGTAGGTGCGGGCGATCGGCAGGGTGATCGTGCCGGCGGCGACCAGGGCGACCGCGCCGGCCAGGGCCTCGGGGACCTCTTCGGCGGGGCCGCCGTAGCTGGCCCGGACGCCGAAGTCGGCGGCCTGGCCGTCGGCGATGGTGACCACCCGCTCCGGGCTACCGGCCAGGGTGAGCAGGGCGGGCAGGCCGCCGCGGCCGGAGAGGTCGATGGCCGCGTCCACGCCCAGCGGGGCGATGTCCTTGACCCGGTCCACCAGGCCGGGGCCGTAGCTGACCGGGATCGCGCCGAGTTCGCGCAGGTAGTCGTGGTTGGCCTCGCCCGCGGTGCCGATCACGATCAGGCCCTGGTGCCGGGCGAGCTGCACGGTGAGGGTGCCGACGCCGCCCGCGGCGCCGTCGATGAGCACCGTCTCCCCCGGCTGCGCGCCGACCAGCGCGAGCACCCGGTAGGCGGTGGTGGCCACCACGGGCAGGCCGGCGGCGGTGGCCCAGTCGAGTTCGGCGGGTTTCCTGGTGAGTTTGGCCGGGCTGGCCAGGGTGTAGGTGGCGTAGCTGCCGGTGGCGGCCGAGCCGAGCACCTCATCGCCCACGGCGAACTCGGTGACACCGGGGCCGACGGCGTCGATCACCCCGGCCACGTCGGAGCCGGGCACGGCGGGGAACCCGGCGGGCAGGCCGGGGAAGGCGCCGCCGCGTACCTTGCTGTCGAAGGGGTTGACGCCCGCGGCTTTCACCCGGAGCCGGACCTGGCCGGGGCCGGGTTCGGGCTGGTCGATCTCGGCGGGGTGCAGTACCTCGGGGCCGCCGTGTTCGGTGAAGACGATGGCGGGGTTGCGGTCTGGCATGGGGGTCCGTTCGGGGCTGGGTGGGCGGGTCTGGTCCGAGCCTGCGCTGTGCCGGGGTGGCACGCCAGCCACGATCGGGTTGAGTGGGTCAGCCCCGGTGTGGGGTCAACGCTTCGGCGATGGCGCGCTGTTCCGGGTCGAGGCGGAGCTTGCCGTCCTCGATGTCCCACAGGCTGTTCTGCAGCACCCGGCCCAGTGTCCAGTGGGTGGCCCTGGCCCGGTCCAGGCCGAGCTGGCTGGTCATCAGGTCGAAGCGGCGGCGTAGCGCGCGGTGTGGGTCGCCGGTGGCCACCAGGTCGGCCCAGCGGTTGCTCAGCGCGGGTTGCAGATCGAAGCAGGGGTCGCCTGCCAGGGGTTTCGGGTCGATGGCGAGCCAGGGTTCGCGGTTGGCGCCGGGTAGCGGGGCCAGCACGTTCTCGTAGTGCAGGTCCCAGTGCAGCAGCCGGTCGCCGGGCTCGTCGAGCACCTCGGCGACCGCGGCCGCGTACCCGCGCAGCAGTTCGGCCTCGGCGGGGTCGGGCAGCTGGGCAGCCGCGGCGGGGGTGTCGGCGACCATGGCCGCGGCGATGTCGGCCAGCCGCCGCAACCCGGCCGGGGCGGGCAGGCTGACCAGGCGGCCGAGCAGGCCGGTGAGGATGGTCAGGGCCTGCTCGTCATCGGGCAGCACGGTGAGCGGGCGGGCGGCGTCCAGGCGTTCGAGCAGCATGGTGCAGCTGGGCTCGTCGTGCCGGAGCAGCCGCACCACGCCGTCGCCGTCCCAGCTGCGCAGTCCCACCGGTTCGCCGATGTTCTCCTCGTTGACCCGCTGCAGTTTCAGCACGGCCAGGCTGTCGTCGGCCTGGCGCACCGGCAGCACCAGTGAGGCCATGCCGTGCGCGGGATCGCCGTCGCGGCGCAGGTCCCAGCGATCCAGGAAGTCCGCGACCAGCGCGGGCAGGGTCTTGATCCACGCCAGGCCGTCGGCCCCGTCGTGTTGCTCGTGCAGGGCGGCGAAGGCGGGCGGTACCTCGATCAACGTCATCAGGTCCGATTATTCGACCCCGGCCAAGCGGTTTTTCAGGCCCGCTTGCGCCGTTCCAGCACCGCGATCAGGCCGATCGCGACCCCGATCACCAGCAGCGGCGCCACATAGCCCATGGTTCCGGTCTGCTCGCCGAAGAGCCACCGGAACGGCCCGCTGTGCTGTCCCTCGATGAACCAGCGGACCAGCGGCACCCCGCCCAAGGTGATCCCGACCAGCGCGATCACCCCCTGGACACCGTCGATCGCGCTGACGCTCTTGGCCATGTGCTCTCCTCCCTCTGGTCAATACGGTCGTACTGTAGGACAGACCGCGTGGATCTTCAATACGAGCGTATTGGTAGGCTGGGCCGGTGGCACGGACCGATGTCGAGGAGCAGAAGGCGCAGATCGCCGAGGCGCTGTGGCGGCTGGCCGCCCGCGCCGGGCTGGAGGCGGTGAGCGTGCGCGAGGTGGCGGCCGAGGCCGGCGTGTCGGTCGGGCGGGTGCAGCACTACTTCCGGTCCAAGGACACGATGCTGCTCTACGGGCTGAAACTGGCCGGACAGCGGATGGAGACCCGGATCGCGGAGCGGCTCACTGGGCTGGCCGGATCGCCGGAGCAGCTGTTGCGGGCCGCGCTGGCGGAGGTGCTCGGCGACGACCCGGACACCCGGCAGGCGATCCGGGTCAACGTGGCCTTCCTCGGGCGGGCCATGGAGGACACCCAAATCGCCGATGTGCTCTTCCAGGACAACGCCGAACTGCGCGCGCTGGCCGCCTACGTGGTGCGGATCGCCCAGTCCCAGGGCCGGGCGGCCGGGCTGGATCCGGAGCGGGAGGCGCGGATCATCTGGTCGCTGGCCGACGCGCTGACCATCGAACTGGCCTGCGGTCAGCTCAACGCGGCCGAGGCCGGCGACACGATGCGCTACCACCTGGACCGGGTGCTGCGGTAGCGAGCGCGGGCATGACGGAGTGCTGTGCCGGAGTCCGCGGCCGAGCAGGCGCTGGGCCAGGGAGCGCTTCGCCGGGGTGGCGGCGGGCACGACCCGCTAGCCATTAGGGTTTTCCGCATGTCGGTGCGCGTGGAGCGGCAGGGGCCGGTCAGCACGGTGGTGCTGTCCCGGCCGGACAAGCGCAACGCGGTCGACGGACCGACCGCGGCGGCGCTGACCGCGGCCTTCCGGGAGTTCGACGCCGATCCCGAGGCGGCGGTGGCCGTGCTGTGGGGCGAGGGCGGCACGTTCTGCGCAGGCGCGGATCTCACCGCGATCGGCACCGAGCGCGGCAACCAGGTCAGCGCGGACGGGGACGGGCCGATGGGCCCGACCCGGCTGCGGCTGGGCAAGCCGGTGATCGCCGCGGTCAGCGGGTACGCGGTGGCAGGCGGGCTGGAACTGGCGCTGTGGTGCGATCTGCGGGTGGTTGAGGCCGATGCCACCTTCGGCGTGTTCTGCCGTCGCTGGGGCGTGCCGTTGATCGACGGCGGCACGGTCCGGCTGCCCCGGCTGATCGGCGCCTCCCGGGCGATGGACCTCATCCTCACCGGACGGCCGGTGGACGCCGCCGAGGCCGAGCGGATCGGACTGGCCAACCGGGTGGTGCCGCCGGGGCAGGCGCGGGCCGCGGCCGAGGACCTGGCCGCGCAGCTGGCCCGGTTCCCGCAGACCTGCCTGCGCCAGGACCGGTTGTCCGTGCTGGCCCAGGACGGCCTCACTGAGGAGGCCGCGATCGCCAACGAGCTGCGGCACGGCCTGGTCTCCCTGGCCGCGGACACCCTGGACGGCGCTCGGCGGTTCAGCGCCGGGGCCGGGCGGCATGGCGAGTTCGAGTAGGAATCGGTTGTGCGGCTGACTGAGGAAGAACTCGGGCAGTGGGTGGCGGAGTTCCGGCCCGGCTCGCCGCCGCGCACCGGGCGGGTGCGGCTGGCCGAGGACGAGTGGCTGCCGGTGGCCGAGGCGTTGCCGGTGCTCAGCCGGGCCCGGCGCGACCCGGCGGCGCATCCGGCCGCGGCCTACTGGGGCACGGTGGCGGTCTTCGGGCTGCAACTGGTCACCGCGGGCCGGGCGAACGCGCTGACCCCGGCCGATGAGGAGCGGGTGCGGCGCTTCGCCGCGGCGATGCCGGAACGGGCCGGGTTCGGTGATCCGGTGGACCTGGTCCGGGAGTTCCTGGACGCGGTGGCCGACGGCATGAACGCGGCCGCACCGGTGCTGCCGTCCCTGCCCGCGCTGACCTCGCTGGCCGAGCTGACCTCCTGGAAACCCAAGCCGGAGCCGCCGGTCGCGCCCGAGGTGCGGGTGTCGCTGCGGATCGAGTTCGGGCGCACCCGGCTGTTCCGCGCGGTGCTGCAGGTGCACAGTCTCATCGACCCGGCGCTGCTCGCCGATGCCGCCGACGTGTGGGCCGGGCGGGTGGACGGGCTGGGTCCGGAGGTCAAGGGCGGGGTGCTGGCCGCGATCCGGCGCAGCGCGGCGGCCTGGCCACCGGTGGGACGGCTCCTGGAAGCCGAGCCGCCCGAGGACATCCAGCTCGCCGACGAGGAGGTGCTGCGACTGCTCGGCGGGGTGCCAGGGATCGAGGTGCACTGGCCCAAGGAGCTGGGGCGTGGGCTGAGCGCGCGGGCTGAGGTGGCGGCCACCGCGGAACGGCCGTCGTTTTTCGGCGGGGACAAGGCTTTCGCCTTCCACTGGCGGCTCGCCCTGGGCGATGACCCGTTGACCGAGGCCGAACTGGAGCAGCTCACCGAATCGCGGCGGCCGGTGGTGCGGCTGCGTGACCAGTGGACGCTGGTGCCGCCGGACCTGCGGCGCAAGGCCGACAAGCCGACCATCGCGGTGCTCGGCGGGATGGACGCCCTGGAGGTCGCGCTGACCGGGTCGGCGGTGGTGGCCGGGCAGCGGCTGCCGGTGCGGGCCGGTGGGTGGCTGGAGCAGATGCGCGGGCGGATCGCCGAGCCCGACACCGGCCGCGAACCCGTGCAGCCACCGGCCGAGCTGGCCGCGACCCTGCGGGACTACCAGCTGCGCGGGTTGCGCTGGCTGGCCCGGATGACCGAACTCGGACTCGGCGGCTGCCTGGCCGATGACATGGGGCTGGGCAAGACGATCACGGTGATCGCGCTGCACCTGCACCGCCGCCCCGATTTTCCCGGGCCGACGCTGGTGGTGTGCCCGGCCTCGCTGCTGGGCAACTGGGAGCGGGAGATCCACCGGTTCGCGCCAGGCGTGCAGGTGCGCCGCTACCACGGGAACGGGCGGAGCCTGGACGGTGTCGAGGGCGGGTTCGTGCTCACCACCTACGGCACCATGCGCCTGGATTCCGCCGTGCTGGCCGGGTTCTGCTGGGGCCTGGTGGTCGCCGATGAGGCCCAGCACGTGAAGAACCCGCGCTCGGGCACGGCCAGGGCGTTGCGCACGATCCCGGCCCCGGCGCGGATCGCGCTGACCGGCACGCCGGTGGAGAACACCCTCGCCGAACTGTGGGCCGTGCTGGACTGGACCACGCCAGGACTGCTCGGCACCCTGCCCGCCTTCCGCACCCGGTGGGCCAAGCGGATCGAGGGCGCCAAGGACACCGCGGTGGCCGACCGATTCGCCCGGCTGGTGCGGCCGTTCCTGTTGCGCCGCCGCAAATCCGACCCCGGCATCGCCCCCGAGCTGCCACCCAAGACCGAGACCGACCAGCCGGTGTCGCTGACCAGGGAACAGGCCGCGCTCTACCAGGCGACCGTGCGAGAGAGCCTGGCCGCGATCAAGGACAGCGACGGGCCGATGGCGCGGCGGGGCCGGATCGTCTCGCTGCTGATCGCGCTCAAGCAGATCTGCAACCACCCTGCGCAGTTCCTCAAAGAGACCGAACCCAAGCTGGAGAACCGCTCCGGCAAGCTGGAACTGCTCGACGAACTCCTGGCGACCATCCTGGCCGAGGACGGCGCGGTGCTGGTCTTCACCCAGTACGTGACCATGGCCCGGCTGCTCGAACAACACCTGGCCGACCGCGGCATCCCGACCCAGCTGCTGCACGGCGGCACCCCGGTGCCGCGACGCGAGCACCTCGTACAGCGGTTCCAGGACGGCGAGGTGCCGGTGTTCCTGTTGTCGCTCAAGGCCGCGGGCACCGGGCTCAACCTCACCAGGGCCGATCACGTGGTGCACTACGACCGGTGGTGGAACCCGGCGGTGGAGGACCAGGCCACCGACCGCGCCTACCGGATCGGGCAGACCCGCCCGGTGCAGGTGCACCGGCTGATCGCCGAGGGCACGGTGGAGGACCGGATCGCCGAGCTGATCGCGGCCAAGAAGGACCTGGCCGACTCGGTGCTCTCCGCCGGCGAGGCCGCCTTCACCGAACTCACCGACGCCGAACTGGCCGATCTGGTCGAGCTGCGCCGCTAGCTGCCCGCCTCGGCCGCGATCCGGTCCAGGGCCACTCGCCACTGTTCGCGTGCCCACTCGCGGGCCTCGGCGTCCGGCAGCTTCTCCACGTGGGCGTGCACCGCGGTCCTGCCCTCGCCGAGCAGGCTGACCTGCACCGTGGCCGGGGTGTCCCAGCCGGCGAGCTGCCAGGTGAAGCGGACCCGGTCCGCCGGTTTGACCACCCGGATCTCGCCGCTGACCCCGCCGCCCTCGTACCGGTTGCCGGGCTCGAAGCGGACCGGGCCGCCCAGCCACAGCTCCGGGCGCTCGGTGATCACCTTCCACACCACGTCCGCACCCGCGGACACACTGCGCTGCACGCCGACCTGGAACCCGGTCGCGGTCTGCCCGACCGCCCGCTTGCCGCGGGCCTGCTCGTAGGCCACCGTGATCGACTGCTGCCACCAGCTGCTGACCTGCGGGTACACCGCGGCCAGGTGCGCGACGATGCCCTTGTGGTCCCAGTCGGCGGCGCCCGCGGCATCCAGCAGGGACAGCCACTCGGTCCAGTCACGGCCGGTCGCGGTACGGACGGCGTCGTCCTTCTTGGTCATGGTCCTCAGCCTCGTTCGGGGGGAAGAAACCCCAGCCGGAACAGTCTTGCCGGTAGTCCGCATTGTCGCCTCCGATGCCTAGCCAGGGCCATGTTCCGCATCGAGTCAGACCAGCCTGACCGCCGGAATTCACCGTCCCGCCATCAAGACTGCCCCATACTTCCCTAACATTCCCTATCGCGTGCTACGGTGGCGTTCGTACGGGAACCGAGGGAGTTGTTGTGGACGACGAGCTGTACACCGTGGATCACGTCGCCGACGTGCTCGGGCTGCACGTGAAGACTGTGCGCAACTACGTGCGCGAGGGACGGCTCAAGGCGGTCCGGATCGGCAAGCAGTACCGCATCGCCCGCCGGGACCTGGAGGCCTTCACCGGCCGCACCGCCGAACCGCCGGCCAGGGACACCGCGGTGCGGCACCGGCACGCCGAAGCGTCCACCGTGGTGCAGATCGAGGCGATCAGCTTCGAGCTGATGAGCGCGGTCAGCGGCGCCATCACCGGCTCCCTGCAGGGCCGCGACTTCACCGCGCAGCCGATGCGGGTGCAGACCTACTACGACCAGGAACGGGCCAGCATGAAGATCATCCTCAACGGGCCGGTCGGCGACACCGCCGCCCTGCTCGACCTCGTCAACCACCTGCTGACCCGATGAGCGGCATTTACCGCACCCCGGACAGCCAGCGCCTGCTCGCCGAGCGCTACCGCGCCCTGCTGAGCCGCTGGCCGGCCCCGGCCGACCAGGAGACGGTGTCCACTTCGGACGGTGACACCTTCGTCATCTCCAGCGGCCCTGCCGACGCGCCACCGCTGGTGCTGCTGCACGGCTCCAGCGGCAATGCCGGCGCCTGGCTGGAGGTGGCCGCGGAATGGTCCCGGCACTTCCGCCTGCACGCCATCGACATCCCCGGCGAACCCGGCCTGAGCAACCCCAACCGGCTGCCACTGACCTCCGGCGGACACCTGCGCTGGCTGACGGAGGTGCTCGGGGCCCTGGGGGTGCGGCGAGCCGCGTTCGTGGCCAGCTCCCTTGGCGGGCGGATCGCGCTGGACCAGGCGGCGCACCGGCCGGAACAGGTGGAACGGCTGGCGTTGCTGAGCCCCAGCGGCATCGGCGGGCAGACCTTCGGCTGGCTGCCCAAGGCGCTGTGGTTCGGCCTGCGGGGGGAAGCCGGGCGGCGCAAGCTGTTCCGGATGATCATGGGCACGGCGAGCCTGCCCGCGGAGGTCGAGGAGTACCTGCTCTTCGTCAACCGGCACTTCCGGCCACGCACGGACCGGATCGCGGTGGCCACCGACGCGGAACTGAGCGGCCTGGACATGCCGATGCTGGTCGGGATCGGCGGACGGGACGTGCTGCTGGACTCGGCGCAGACCCGGAGCAGACTGGCCGAGTTCGTGCCACAGGCCAAGGTGTACCTGTCGCCGGGCACGGGTCATTACGTGCCGATGGCCAGCTTGCCGGTGCTGGAGTTCCTGCGCACCTCGCAGGCCTCCCGCACCTGATCGCGGACCTGGAGTGGCTCCGGGAGCTGCTGGACGTGCCGCGTCGACTGGTGTTCGGCTCGCCCTGCCCACCCCCACCATGTTGGCCGAGTGGGCGTACCAATTCGGCCAAGACTGGGTACGACAACGGCCAACACGCCGGTGAGGTACGGACCGGACTTCTCGCCACGGGCTTAGAGCAGGCGTTCCAGCAACAGCAGGGCGCCGATCAGGATCATTGCCACGCCGGAGATCCGGGAGACCAGGCGGGACACCGTGGGCCGGGCGCGCAGCAGGCCGTCGGCGGCGGCGCCGACCGCCAGGTACACCGCGCCGCAGGTGGCGGTGAAGGTCAGGCCCAGGGCGGCGAGCTGGAGGGGCAGGGGCCAACTGGCGGCGGGGTCGGTGAACTGGGGCAGCATGGCCACGAAGACCAGCAGGCCCTTGGGGTTGAGGCCGCTGACGGCCATGCCCTGGGCGACCGTGCGCAGTCTGCCGCCGGGCTGGGGCTCGGCCGCGCCGGGCGGTGTGGCCGGACTCCGGACGATCTTGGAGCCCAGCCACACCAGGTACACCCCGCCGGCGATGGTCAGCGTGGCCAGTGCCGCCGGGGTTGAGGAAATGACCAGGCCCAGGCCGGCGGCGACGACCAGGGTCATCGCCAGGTAGCCGAGCACGATGCCGCCTGCGGCCGGGAGCACCTGGCGGCGCAGGCCGGCGTTGATGGCGAAGGCCCAGTCGGGGCCGGGGACCGCGATGAGCAGGGCGGCCACGCCCCAGAAGGCGAGCAGGGAAGCGACAGGCACGGGGCTTCTTCTTTCCACGGGGACCGGGTGTGCCTGAAAAGCTATGCGTCAACTCGCCAAAGGTGCTTCCAACTGTTGCCGCTGGTCACCACGTTTGTGGAAGAATCTTCCCCGTGGATGCCGTGGACCGGAAGATCCTTGCCGTGTTGCAGGAAGAGGGGCGATTGACGCTCACCGAGCTGGCCCAGCGCGTCCAGCTGAGCGTGTCGCCCTGTCACCGGCGGCTGCGGGCGCTGGAACGCGATGGCACCATCCGCGGGTACCGCGCGGTGGTGGATCCGGCGGCGCTGGGCCTGAACTTCGAGGCGCTGGTCTTCGTGACCATGCGCCAGGAGGACCGGGAGACGCTGCTGAGTTTCGAGGACGCGCTCACCCGGATCCCGAATGTGCTGCTGGCCCAACGACTTTTCGGTGATCCCGACTATCTGCTGCGGATCGTCACCGCCGATCTGGCCGCCTACCAGCAGCTGGAGGACGATGTGCTCTCCGCGCTGCCCGGGGTGCAGCGGCTCAACTCCACCCTGGTGATGAAGCGGGTGGTCAACGACCGGTCGCTGCCGGCTTCCTGACCCCGATCGCGGTCTCCCGCTGCGCCTCGGCCTGGGCCAGCCGGGCCGCCAGGGCGGTGGTGACCTGCTCGTAGGCGTCCGCGCCCAGCAGCAGCCGGGTCGGTGGCTCCGGGCTGGCGACCGCCTCGATGATCGCCTCGGCGTAGCGGGCCGGGTCGCCGAACTCGTAGTCGCCGCCGCCGGAGAGCAGAGCGCGCAGCTGGGCCGCCGGGCCGTCGGCGTAGGCCGCGTCGACCACCGCGCGCAGGCGCCCCTCGCCGCCGCGCAGCAGGCGGGCTCGGTGGATGCCGGGCTGGATCCGGAGGACCTGCTGATCCTGGTGATCGGGCTGGCGATGGCCTGGTTCACCCACTTCGGCGCGGCGGTGGCCGGGAGCGTGGACGACGAGACGGCGCGGGTGTCCCGGCACCGGGAGGCGATCCGGGAAGCCGTGCGCCGCCTCGTCGGCGGCTGATCTCAGTCCAGGGTCAGCACGACCTTGCCGCGGCCGTGGCCGGTCTCGACCTCGCGGTGGGCGTCCTGGATCTGGTGCATCGGGTAGGCCCGGCGGACCGGGAACTGGAGCTTGCCCTCGGCGTAGAGCTTGGCCAGCGTGCCGAGGCGGTCGGCGGACCTGGTGCCGTTGACGAGCTGAACTCCCAGGTCAGCCGCCTTGCCGTGTTCCACCAGGGTCACGATCTGCTTCGGGTTGGCGACCAGGGTCAGGGACAGCTCCAGTGCCGCTCCCCCGGCGCCGTCGAGTACCGCGTCCACCCCGTCCGGGGCGAGTTCCTTGAGCTGGGCGGCCAGGGTCTCGCCGTAGATCACCGGGGTGGCGCCGAGCGAGCGCAGGTAGTCCTGGTTGGCGGCGCCGGCGGTGCCGATCACCCTGGCGCCACGCAGCTGGGCGAGTTGCACGGCGGCGGTGCCGACCGAACCGGCGGCGGCGTGCACCAGCACGGTGTCGCCGGGCTTGATGCCGAGCTGGTCCAGGGCGAGGGTGGCGGTCTGGGTGCCCGCGGTGAAGCCCCCGGCGACCTCCCAGGGCATCTCCGGCGGCTTGGGGGTGACCGCGTCGGCAGGCACCACCACGTACTCGGCCTGCGCGTTGAGCACGGAGAAGCCCAGCACCTCCGCGCCCGGTTCGATCCCGGTGACCTGCTCCCCCACCGCGTCGATCACCCCGGCGAACTCGTTGCCCAGCGGCTGGGGGAAGTTCACCGAGCCGTAGGGCGGGGTCCAGCCGGCGCGCACGGCCAGGTCGAAGGGCTGGATCCCGGCCGCCCGCACCCGCACCCGGACCTGACCGGGGCCCGGCTCGGGGAGCGGGATCTCCACCACGTCCAGGACCTCGATCCCGCCGAACCTGGTGGCCGCGGCGGCTCGCATTGTTTTCGTTGTCATGACTGGAAGTCCACTACCTCCAGTTAGGTCGAGGTCAAGCGGTGAAAGCGCGCCGGTAGTCGGTGGGCGCGACGCCGACGTGCGCGGTGAAGTGCCGCCGCAGGTTCGCCCCGGAACCCAGTCCGCAGCGTTCGCCGACCTGTTCGACCGAGAGCGCCGTGGTTTCCAGGAGTGCCTGGGCGTGCGCGAGGCGCTGGCTGAGCAGCCATTGCAGCGGGGTGGTGCCGGTGGCCTCGTGCAGGCGGCGGAAGAAGGTGCGCTGGCTCATCCCGGCGCGGCGGGCCAGTTCGGCCACGGTCAGCGGGCGGTCCAGGTGGTGGGTGGCCCATTCCAGCACCGGGGCGATGCTGTCGTCGTCGGTGGCGGGCACGTGCCGGGTGACGAACTGGGCCTGGCCGCCGGTGCGGTGCGCGGGCACGCACAGCCGCCGGGCGAGCTGGTTGGCCACGTGCGCGCCGAGGTCCTGGCGTACCAGGTACAGGCACAGGTCGAGTCCGGCCGCCGCGCCCGCGCTGGTCAGGATCTGGCCCTCGTCGATGTAGAGCACCGAATCGTCGACCTGGACCTTCGGGTAGCGGCGGGCCAGTTCGGCGGTGTAGGACCAGTGCGCGGTGGCCCGGCGGCCGTCCAGCAGGCCGGCCTCGGCGAGCACGAACGCGCCGTTGCACAGCGCGGCGATGCGGGCGCCGTTGTCCGCGGCGGCCTGGAGTTCCTTGACCAGCAACGGATCCAGGGGTTCCGTGCCGTGGAGCACGGCTTCGGGGACCGAGGGCACCAGGATGGTGTCCGCGCCGTGCAGGCCCTCCAGTCCGTGCTCGGGGTTGAGCACGAAGCCGCGGCCGGCCCGGGGCAGGTCGGGGCGGGTGCCGCACAGGCGCATCTCGTACCAGGGGTCGGCCAGGTCGGGGTAGTCCACGCCGAAGACCACGCAGGCCAGGCCGACCTCGTAGACATCCCACAGCGTGGGCGCGTGGTCATCGGTCACCAGGATCGCCACGGTTCCCACGGTCATGCCGCCAGCCTATGGCAGTAATCGTGCGGATGTCGGCATTTCTGCCACTGTTGATCGGGATCGGCGAGTGTGAGGCTGATCGGGTCAGTCAGCGAAACCCTTGGGGGACAACGATATGCCTCACTCCGATGTGACCGTGCTGGGCCTGGGCCAGATGGGCTCGGCACTGGCCGCCGCACTGCTGCGCGCCGGTCACCAGACCACCGTGTGGAACCGCACCGCGGCCAAGAGCACCGCCCTGGCCGAAGCGGGCGCGCGGGTCGCGGCCACCGCGGCGCAGGCCCAGGCCGCCAGCCCGGTGATCATCGCCTGTGTGCTCGACTACCCGGCCCTGCACGAGATCCTGGACCCGGCCGCGCTGGCCGGGCGCACCCTGGTCAACCTCACCTCCGGCTCCCCCGAACAGGCCCGCGAGACCGCGGCCTGGGCAGCGCGGCACGGGATCGGCTACCTCGACGGCGGGATCATGATCACCCCGCCCGGCATCGGCAACCCGGCCTCCATGCTGCTCTACAGCGGCCCCCGGACCGCCTTCACCGACACCGGGAAACTCCTGTCCGCCTTCGGTGAGGCGATCTACCTCGGCGAGGATCCCGGTGTGGCCTCGCTGTATGACACCGCGCTGCTGGGGATCATGTGGGCGAGCATGACCGGCTGGCTGCACGCCGCCGCCCTGGTCACCGCCGACGGCGCCACCGCGGCCGAGTTCACCCCCCTGGCCATCCGCTGGCTCGGCGATGTCAGCGGTTTCGTCCGCGCCTACGCCCAGCAGGTCGACGAACGCGCCTACCCCGGTTTTGACGCGACCATCGACGTGCAGGCGGCCACCATCGAACACCTGGTGCACGCCAGCGAGGTGCGCGGCATCGACGCCGCACTGCCGAAGTTGTTGCGGGACTACGCGAAGCGCGCGGTCGCCCAGGGCCACGGCGGCGACGGCTGGGCCCGGGTGATCGAACTGCTCCGGTCCGCCTAACGCCGTGTTGGCCGTTCTCGTACGGCGTGTTGGCCGTTGTGGACGGCGAGTTGGCCCAACTGGTACGCCGGTTTGGCCAAAGTGGGCGTACCAGTTGGCCCAAGTGGTACCAGTTCGGCCAAGACTGGGTACGACAACGGCCAACACGCCGGCGAGTCATGGGCGGGTTTGCAGGGCGGGCGGGACTTCGTCGCCGAAGAGGGAGTGCTGGAGCCGGGCGGTATCGGCTTCGGTGTCGGCGGCGCGCGGGAACATGGTCTGTTCGTAGGCGGTGAGCGCGGCCTCGACATCCCCGGGGTGCGCGGCCAGGGCCTGGCCGAGGTCGGCGCCGTCGAGCATGGCCAGGTTGGCGCCCTCGCCGTTGGGGGCGGTGAGGTGGGCGGCGTCGCCGAGCAGGGTCACCCCCGGCAGCCGGTCCCACCGATGCTCCGCAGGCAGCGCGTAGTGCGGGCGGTGGACCAGCGCGGTGTCGCCGTCGGTGATCAGCGCGGTCAGCTCAGGGGTCCAGCCGTGGAACTCCTGGGCGATCCGGGCGGTGGCCGCGGCGGCATCGGTGAAATCAATGGCGGCGAACCAGTCCAGCGGCCTGGTGAGCAGCACGTAGGTGTGCAGGGTGTCGCCGCTTTCCCGGTGCGCGTGGATCTCCCGGTCCGGCTCGACAGCCATCAGCGACCCGCCGCCGACCGCCTTCGCCGCGGCGGGGTGCCGGGTGTCGGCCTCGAACAGGTAGGTCTCGACGAAGGAGGCGCCGGTGTACTCGGGGACGGCGGCGGAGAGCAGCGGGCGGACCCGGGACCACGCGCCGTCCGCGCCGACCAGCAGGCCGGTGTCGACCGTCCCGCCGTCGGCGAAGGTCACCTCGTGGCGGCCGTCGCCGAGGGTGCGGGCACTGTTGACTTTGTGGCCCCAGCGGACGGTCCCGGCCGGGAGCGAGTCGAGTAGTAACTGCCGCAGCTCGCCGCGCTGCACCTCGGGGCGGCCGCCGGTGCCGTCATCGGCCTTCTCGAACAGCACGGTTCCGTCGCGGTCGAGGATCCGCATGGCCTGGCGGCCGTCCAGGATCAGGCCGCGGAATTCCGCCATCAGGTTCGCCGCGTGCAGGGCGAGCTGGCCGTTGTAGTCGTGGATGTCGAGCATGCCGCCCTGCGCTCGCGCACTCGGCGCGGGCTCGGCCTCGTAGACGGTCGCCGGGATGCCGTGCACGTGCAGCACGCGGGCCAGGGTGAGTCCGCCGAGTCCGGCCCCGATGATCGTGACGTGGGTGGTCATGAAACCCCTGTCTGGAATGTCGCTCCAATGTTGGAACGGCATTCCAGATGTGTCAAGATGGCGGCATGGCAACGCGGTCGGGCCGGTCCCAGCGACGTACCGAGGCGCTCTCCCGGGAGCGCATCGTGGCCGCCGCCGTCGAACTGCTCGACGCGGCAGGCGAGAGCGGGCTGACCTTCCGGGTCCTCACCGAACGCCTGGCCACCGGGCCAGGGGCGATCTACTGGCATGTGGCGAACAAGGGCGAGCTGGTCGGCGCCGCGACCGAGGCCGTCATCACCGCCGCCCTGACCACCGAACCCGCGGATTCGCCGCGGGCGGAGATCCGGGCGGTCGCGCTCGGGCTGTTCGAGGCGATCGAGCAGCACCCGTGGCTGGCCACCCAGCTCTCCACGCAGCTCTCCCGCAACCCCTGGGGCGCGGTGACGCCGCGGATCTTCGAGCGCATCGGCCGCCAGATCCGCGCACTCGGCGTGCCAGAGGAGAGCTGGTTCACCGCGACCTCCGCGCTGGTGCACTACATCCTCGGCGCCGCGGGCCAGAACGCCGCGAACGCCGGAGTGCTCGGATCCGAGGCGGACCGCGCCGAGTTCCTGGCGGCCGCGTCGGCGGAATGGGACCGGCTCGACCCCGAGCAGTTCTCGTTCCTCCGGGCTGTCGCCGGGCAGATGCGCGAGCATGACGACCGCGAGCAGTTCCTGGCCGGCGTCGATCTGGTGCTCGCCGGGGTGCACGCACTCCGCCCGAAGGGGTAGACCCGGCGTTATTGGTTGGACTCCCCCGCCGGGCCCGGACTTCACTGGCCCGATGCGCCCTCCCGACGGCTACTCCCTTGAGCGGCCAACCTTGGCCGAGGTCCCGGAGATCCTCGCCCTGGTCCACGCCAGCGATATCGCCGCGGTGGGGTTCCCCGACTTCGACGAGTCCGAGGTGACCGCGGCGCTGACCGCACCCGGCTTCGACCCGGCCGCCGACTCCTGGCTGGTCCGCGACCAGGAACGCGAGCTGACGGGCTGGGGCTATCTGGACTCTCCCAGCGACACCGCCGGGGAGATGTGCTGCGAGGCCTACGCCCGCCCGGGCGCCGATCCGGCGGTGCAGGCCACGCTGATCGCGCTGCTGCTGGAGCGGGTCACCGCCCGCGCCGCGGCCGCCGGACACCGCGAGGTGATCGCCAAGGCGGTCGCGGTGCCGACCGAGGATGCCTACCTGCGGGTGCTCGCGGCGGCCGGATTCGAGCTGGAGCGCCAGCACGCCCGGATGAGCAGGCCGCTGACCGGGACCGAGCAACCGGCCGAACCCGTGCCGGGCTACACCCTGCGGCCGCTGCGGACCGAGGAGCTGCGCGCCTGCCACGAACTGCTGTGCGCCACCTTCGCCGAGACCGCCCACCCGCTGCACAGCACCTTCGCGGAATTCGCGGCCACGCCCGGCATCCAGTGGGCGGACAGCCTGGTGGCCGAGGCCGACGGCGGTGACCTGGCCGGGGTGTCGGTCTGCTCGAACCAGTCCCTGGCCGACAACGAGGGCTGGGTCAAATGGCTCGGCGTGCTACCCGGACACCGCGGCCGCGGCCTGGCCTCAGCCTTGCTGTGCAGCACTTTCGCCGGGTACGCGGCCGCGGGCCGGCGCAAGGTGGGACTGGGCGTGGACACCACCAACCCGACCGGCGCCTACCGGCTGTACGAATCCCTGGGCATGACCGCGGCCTACCGGGCCAACATCTACCGGCAGGTCATCACGCTCTGACCAGCACCGTCAGCCGATGGTGCGCGGCCGGTCAGCGGGCCCGGCCAGGCTGCCGCCATGACCAGCAACCGCAACGTCCTGATCTCCGGCGCCAGCATCGCCGGACCCGCCCTGGCCTTCTGGCTGCGCCGCTACGGCTTCAACCCCACCGTCGTCGAACGCGCCCCCGCGCTGCGCCCCGGCGGGTTCGCGGTGGACTTCCGCGGCCCGGTGCACCTGGAGGTGCTGCGCCGGATGGACATCCTGGAGGCGGTGCGGGCCAACCAGACCGACGCGGGCGAGATGATCGTGGTGGACCGGGACGGGCGGGACCTGGCCAGGCTGCCCGCCTACCTCACCGCGGGCGAGGTGGAGATCCTGCGCGGCGACCTGAGCCGGATCATCCACGACCGCACCAAGGACGACGTGGAGTACGTCTTCGGCGACTCGATCACCTCGCTCACCGAGACCGGCGACGGCGTCGAGGTCACCTTCGAACGCGGCGCGCCGCGCACCTTCGACCTGGTGATCGGCGCGGACGGCCTGCACTCCAACGTCCGCCGCCTGGCCTTCGGCGCGGAGGAGCAGTTCCTGCGCCACCTCGGCTACTACGTGTGCGGCTTCACCATGCCCGGCCACCCCGGCCCGGACAACCACAACCGCCTCTACAACGACCCCGGCCGCGGCGCCACCCTCGGCGGCGTCGAGGCAGGCGCGCTGCTGGTCTTCGCCAGCGACCCCCTGGAGTACGACCGGCGGGACCCGCAACAGCAGATGAAGATCGTCGAGCGGACCTACGCCGGGATGGGCTGGCAGGTGCCCAAGATCATCGACGCGATGTGGGAAGCGCCGGACTTCTACTTCGACTCGATCAGCCAGATCCACCTCGACCGCCTGTCCCAGGGGCGGATCGTGCTGCTCGGCGACGCCGGCTACGGGGCCACCTGCGGTGGGCTGGGCACCGGGCTGGCCGTGGTGTGCGCGCACGTGCTCGCCGGGGAACTCCAGGCCGCCAATGGTGATCACCGGGTGGCGTTCCGGGCCTACGAACGGATCATCCGGGACTACGCCACCGGGTGTCAGAAGACCTCGGACAACGCCGGGGCGTTCCTGGCCCCGCGCACCGCCTTCGGTATCCGGCGGCGCAACCTGATGTACAAGGCGCTCGCCTCGCCGCGGTTGAGCGGATTCTTCAACAAACTCACCACCAAGGCCGCCTCCGCTCTGCAACTTCCGGCCTATCCGTGTTGCCCTGGTTCGAAGACCTCTCATTAATTGCGACATCTGGTCGTATCCGCATGTGAGCCTGATCGCCCCATCAGGACATCTTCGCAGGTCAGGGCTTTATCAAATCATGGTCAAGCCTGACGGGCGGCTAGTCTTCCCAGTGGCTCCGGTCGACTGCGCAGTCCCGGCCGCATTCTGCGAAACATCTGGGGAACGAGAACGGAGAACTGCCTTGGGGCCTGTGTTCGAGCGGGCGAGCGTCGAGGACATCGACGAGTTACTCCGGCTCTACCGCAAGGTCTACGGCCGCGCCTACGCGCTGCCGCTGGGCACCGATCCGCAGGTGATGGCCGCCGAGATCACCTCCGACCGGACGAGCTGGCTGGTGGCCAGGGACAACGGCGAGCTGGTCGCCTCCATCGTCGGCAACGTCGAACCCGCCGACCGGCTCGGCAAGATGCAGGGCCTGGTCGTCCACCCCGAGCACCGCGGTGGCGGCCTGGCCCAGCAGGCGGTCAGCTCCCTTGCCGAGCTGATCCTCTCCGACGGGCGCGCGGACTCCGTCTACGGCACCGCGCGCACCACCTCCACCGCCCCGCAACGGGTCTGCCTGCGCAGCGGGTTCAAGGCGCTGGGCATCTTCCCGAACCTGCGCAAGGCCGCCCGGCACGAGACCATGGTCCTGCTGGCCCGCCACCAGGACGGCGTGCTCGAACAGCGCCACCCCGTGGAGCGGGTCCCGGCCAGCCTCGGCCCGCTGCTGGACGCGGTGGACAAGGTCGTGGGCCTGCCCGTCCGGCCCGAACTGGTGCCCGATGCAGAGGTGCCGGTGCGGCGCGGGGAGCCCGCGCCGGAGGTCGAGCTGATCAGCGCGCCGCGGTTCGTGCTGCGCCGCTACAACGAGCAGCTCACCAACGCCGACCGGCGCTTCTACCCCTTCCACACCCCGAACGTGCTGCTGGCCGCGGCCGACGGCTCCTACGAGGTGTTCGCGCACCTGTCCGGCAACGACGGCTACTGCACGCTGATCGGGGCCAACCCGGACGCGATGGCGGTGGCCCGGCACCTGGACCTGCTCATCGAGCAGCTCAACGACTACGGCGCCTTCTACATCGAGACCCTGGTGCCACTGCACGCCTTCGACGAACTGGGCCAGCTGCTCGCGCACGGCTTCCTGCCCGCGGCCGCCTACCCGGCGATGCGCCGCGACGGCGAGCTGTTCCGCGACTACGTGGTCATGGCGCGCACCATGCAGCCCCTGGACTTCCGGGGCCTGGCCATCGACGCGGCCTTCCAGCCGTTCACCGAGCAGTACATCGAAGCCTGGAAACAGATGTATCTCAACACACGCGGGGTGTTCCGGTGAGTTCCTACCTCGGACCGGTCACGGTCCCCGACCCGGCCGCGCTGGACGCGGTGCAGCGGCTGTGCGACCTGGCCGCGCCCTACGCGGCAGGCGCTGACGCGGACGAGTTGTTCGTGGCGGCGATGAACGAGTCCAACGCCTGGCACGCCGCGCGCTCGCCGTTCTTCGACTCGCTGTGGTCGAGCAAGGGCCGTGCGCCGTTGGAGTCCATTGTGGACTTGGCGCGGCAGCCGTTCGTGCACGCCAACTTCTTCAAGATGCACGAGGTCGTCTCCATCCCGCGGGATGAGGTCAAGCTGCACGTGACCTCCTCGGGCACCACGGGTCAGAAGTCGCAGATGTTCTTCGACGAGTGGACCCTGCGGGCCGGGCAGCGGATGGTGGCGCGGATCTTCGACCACTACGGCTGGATCGACGGCAGCCGCGCGGTGGACTACCTGATCTACACCTACCAGCCCCGGCCGGGCCTGAACCTGGGCGCCTCCTTCACCGACAACTACCTGTGCGAGTTCGCCCCGGTCAACCGGGTCGAGCACGCCCTGCCCAGCACCGGCACCGGGCACGAGTTCGACGCCTTCGGCGCGATCCGCTCGCTGCTGCGCTCGGCCGAAGACGGTGTGCCGGTGCGGATCCTGGGCTTCCCGGCGTTCCTGTCCTTCACCCTGGACCGGATGCGCAACATGGGCATGAAGCCGATCCAGCTGGACCCGGCCTCGCTGGTGGTCTTCGGCGGCGGCTGGAAGGGCAACGCGGACAAGCAGATCAGCAAGCCCGAGCTGTACGGCAAGATCGCCGAGCAGCTGGGCATCCCGGACGAGCGGATCCGGGACGGCTTCGGCTCGGTCGAGCATTCGGTGCCCTACATGGAATGCGCCCGGCACAACATGCACGTGCCGGTCTGGTCCCGGGTGCTGATCCGCTCGGTCCGCGACCTGTCCCCGCTGGGCTACGGCGAACCCGGCTACCTCCAGTTCGTCTCCCCGTTCATCACCTCCGCACCCGCGCAGAGCGTGCTGATGGGCGACCTCGCCTCGCTGCACACCCCCGCGGAATGCGGCTGCGGCGCCCCGACCCCGTGGATCCGGATCCTGGGCCGCGCCGGACTGAGCCGCAACAAGAGCTGCGCCATCGCCGCCGCCGAACTCCTGAAGGACAAATCGTGAACCAGCACTACTGGCAGGGCGAGTGGGTCACCGACGCCGAGGCCGACCGCAGGCTGGACACCCTGGAGGAGCTGACCCAGCAGGTGCTCGGCGGCGAACCGCTGAGCCCGCTGCTGGTGCTGGCCGCCGCGGACAAGCTGGTCGGCCAGCTCCGTGACGCGCACAGCCCGGTGCGGCAACGCCTGGCCGACCGGCTCGCCGCCTGGCATGTGCCCGCGGCCGAGATCGAGGCGACCCTGACCCAGCTCACCGGCGCGCTGGGCCGGGACACCCTGGAGCGCAAGGTCGTCCGCGAACTCGGCGGCATCGACCCGGGCCGGCTGACCCGGTTCGACTTCCGGCAGGAGATTTTCGAGGCATGGGCGCCGGTCGGGCTGCTCGCGCACATCGCCCCCGGCAACGCCCCCGCCGCCGGCGCGATGAGCGGCCTGGAAGGGCTGCTCTCGGGCAACCTCAACGTGATCAAGACCAGCGGCGAGGACTCGCGGTTCACCGCCGAACTGCTCGCCGCGCTGGCCGAGGCCGATCCGACCGGGCAGATCACCCGCCGGGTGATCGTGCTGCACTACTCCTCCAGCCGCAAGGACTGGCTGGAGCGGATGTGCGCGCCGGCTGACGCGGTGGCCGCCTGGGGCGGCGAGGAAGCCCTGGCCGGCGTCGCCTCGGTGCTGCGCCCCGGCTGCCGCCTGGTCGACTGGGGCCCGAAGCTGTCCTTCGCCTACCTCACCGCCGCCACCTGGGCCGAGCCGGACACCCTGCGCGCGGTCGCCGCGGATGTGTGTCTGCTTGACCAGCAGGCCTGCTCCAGCCCGCAGGTGATCTACCTCGACACCGAGGACGACGCGGAGGTCTTCGCCTTCGCCGAGCGCTTCGCCGCGGTGCTGGCCGAGACCGTGGCCGCCACCGAGGTCCGCGCGCCCAGTGACCCGGAATGGGCCGAGATCACCAACACCGTGCTGGTCACCGAGTTGGAAGAGCACCTCGGGCTGACCAAGGTGCACGCCGCCGCCGACGGGTCCTGGCGGGTGCTCGCCGACACCCGCTCCGCGCTGCGCGCCTCCCCGCTGTTCCGCACGGTGTGGGTGAAATCGTTGTCCCGCACCAAGATCGGCCAGGTGCTGCGGCCGATGCGCCGCTACCTGCAGACCGTGGGCCTTGGCGCGGACCGCGACGAGGTGGCCACGCTGACCCGCGCGCTGATCGGCGCGGGCGTGCAGCGGATCACCATGCCCGGCCGGATGCTGGGCAGCTACGACGGCGAACCGCACGACGGGGTGTACGCGTTGCAGCGCTACAGCCGCCGGGTCGACGTGCAGCTGGACGCGCGGTTCGCCGGGCACGCCTGCCTGGACGACCTGGTCTCCTCCCGTCCGCTGCCGCCGCCCGCCGTGCCGGTGACCACCAAGGCGCGCTTCGACGAGTTGCAGACCGATCTGAGCCGGGCCGAGGTGTTCTTCCGCAGCGGCGGCACCACCGGCGAGCCCAAGCTGTCCGCGTTCAGCTGGGCCGACTACGACGAGCACATGCGGCACGGCGCCGAGGGCCTCCTCGCTGCCGGGCTGGACCCGCGCACCGACCGGACGATGAACCTGTTCTTCGGCGGCCAGCTCTACGGCGGGTTCCTCAGCTTCTTCTCCGCGCTGGAACGCCTGGGCGCGGTGCAGTTCCCGATGGCCGGTCAGCAGAACCTGCACGACCTGGTGGCCAAGTCCATTGTGGACAATCGGGTGGACACCCTGCTCGGCATGCCCAGCTACCTGCTTCGCCTCTTCGACGAGTCCGGCGACACCCTGCGCAACTACCGGGGTGTGCGCAAGATCTTCTACGGCGGCGAGCATTTCAGCGAGGCCCAGCGGCAGTGGCTGACCGAGGAGTTCGGCGTCGAACTCATCCGCAGCGCCGCCTATGGCAGTGTGGACGGCGGCCCGCTGGGCTACCAGTGCCCGGACTCCCCGGCCAGGGTGCACCACCTCTTCGCCGGCATCCAGACCCTGGAGATCCTGGACCGGGAAGAGGATCGCCCGGTCGGCCCCGGCGAGACCGGCCGCCTGGTCTTCACCGCGCACACCCGCCGCGGCCAGCGTCTGGACCGTTACGAGATCGGCGACCTTGGCCGCTGGCTGGCCGAGGACTGCCCGTGCGGCCGCCGCACCCCGCGGTTTGAGTTGCTGGGCCGCTCCGGGGATGTCTTCCGCAGTGGCGGGCACTTCCTCAACTACCGGCGGTTCGTCGCGGTGGCCGATGAGGCCTTCGCCTACGCCGGTGATCTGCAGATCGTGCTGGACGAGCAGGACGAGCGGGAAAGCCTGACCATCCGCCTGGAACGGGGCCGGGCCAACCTGGACCCGAACGCGGTGCAGGCGGAGTTCCTGGCCCGCTACCCGGAACTGACCGTCACCGCGGTCCGGGACAACCTGGTGGACCTGCGTGTGCAGCTGACCGATCCGACGACCTTCGACCGGACCGGGGCCAGCGGCAAGCTGGTCGCGGTGGTCGATCGGCGCGCTCGCAACAGCTGAGCGCGCGGAGGGCGGGCCGGAACCCCGAGCCCGGTCCGCCCTCTTCCTTCTTTCAGGCCGTGCCCAGCCGGCGTGTGCGGGCGACCGCCAGCCCGGCGAGGTCGACGAGGTGGGTGTGCTCGGCGAGCGTTAAATCGCTTCCCTTCGACCTGCCGCGGCACGAGATCCTGGTGACCTTCAGCGCCGTAGCCGACCACGTGCGGGGGAGATCGTCGACACGATCTTCCTGCCGCTGCTGCGCTGACCGTCAAGGAGAAGGAGGACTCCAGATGACCACCCTGATCACCGTGGTGGAGGAGCGCGACTACCCGGGACACGTCCCGACCGGACCGGTCGGACGCCGGCTCGCCGCCCGGCTGCTCGCCGCGGGGCAGCCAACGCGGGTGCTGGCGCCACCGGCGGAGACAGCGGGCTGGCCGCCGGGCACCGACATCGTGGTGGGCGATGTCGCGCGGCCAGGGGAGGTTCCGGCTGCTTTCGCCGGGATCGAGCGGATGTTCCTGGCCGGGGCGCTCCCGGGAACGGTCCGGGAGGCCGTCACCCTGGCCAGGCAGGGCGGGGTGCAGCGGATCGCGGTGCTGTCCTCGCACGGGCCCGACTTCGAGATCGAGTTCGAGCCGGAGTCCTGGTACTGGCTGGCGATCGAGGTGGTGGTGGAACGCAGCGGGGCGCGGTGGACCCACCTGCAACCCTCGCCGATCATGAGCCAGACCCTGCGGGAGGGCTATCCGCGTTCCCGCGCCAACCTGGCCGCGGCGATCCGCGCGGGCGAGGTCATCCGCGAGCCGTACCCGGACAGCACGTGCCCGTTCCTCGACGAGGACGATCTGGCCGCGATCGCCATGGCGGCGCTGTTCGAGGACGGCTACGCCGGCCAGACGCTGACCGTGCACGGCGAGCCGATCAGCCTCCGCGAGCAGCTCCGGCTGATCGGGCAGGCGCTCGGCCGGGACATCCCCTTGGCCGAACAGACTCCGGAGCAGGCCGCCGAGCACGCCAGGGGGCAGGGTCTGGCCGCGGAGGAGATCGAGCAGTGGCTGGCCGCCAGGGCGGCCTGGGCGGCGAACCCGGAGGACCCGGACTACCGCCGCTGGCTCGGCCTCGGCATCGCCACCGTCACCCGGGTGCTCGGCCGCCCACCACGAAGCTATGCCGAGTGGCTGGCCGACCAGGTCGACGTCTTCGGCTGAGCGGTTCATCCGGTCACGCCGCGGGCGGGGTCCCGTCCCGGACCGCGTCCAGGTACTCCGCGATGGCGTCCCGGTTGCGCACCAGCGCCTCGATCCGCCCCGACATCCGGTCCCGCTCGCGCTCCAGGGTGGTGATCATCTCCGGGGTGGCGTCCGGGAAGTGGATGGTGCGGGGCTTGTTCAGGCAGGGCAGGATCTGCTTGATCAGCCGGGTGGGCAGCCCGGCGTCCAGCAGGCCGCGGATCTGCAGGACCCGGTCCACGGAGGACTCGTCGTAGGAGCGGTAGCCGTTCTGGCAGCGCTCGGCCAGGATGAGGCCCTGCTCCTCGTAGTAGCGCAGCAACCGCCGGGGGGTGCCCGTACGCTCCGACAACTCTCCGATCCGCACGTCAGCCCACCTTACCGATGAGGAGCAGGCCCGATGCCCACCGCGGAGAACGCCCCCCTCAACGCACTGCTCGGCCTGTGGCGCTCCAGCGGGGAGACCCTGGACAGCCCGCCGGTGCGGATCATCGGCACCGACGAGTACACCTGGTTCGCCGGCGAGCACTTCCTGGTGCACCGGGTGGACGTGCGTTTCGGCGGCGAGCACGTCGAGGTCCTGGAGATGATCGGCCCCTACGATCCGGCCACCGGCGGCTACCCGATGCGGGCTTTCGACAATCGCGGGGTGCTCGCGGAGATGATCGCGCGGGTGGACGCCGAGGGCGTGTGGACCTTCCTCGGTCCGGACACCAGGGCCACGCTGCGGATCGCCGAATCGGTGATGGCCGCGCGGTGGGAGCGCCTGGTGCGCGGGGAGTGGACGCACTGGCTGGACATGAGTTTCAGCCGGGCCTGATCAGGCAGGGTGTGCCCCGGGTCCGGGGTGGAGGTCCAGGTCGGTCCTGGTCAGCTGGTCATGTCCGGCGCCGCAGGTCAGCACCGCGTGCACGGGTTCGCCGCAGTCGTGGTGGGTCAGCAGCACCGACGGTCCGGCGGGGTCGGCCACGTGCCGGTCGCCCCACTGCATCAGCGCCACCAGCACCGGGTACAGCTCGCGGCCCTTGCCGGTGAGGTGGTATTCGGGGCGGGCGCGCTGGCCGGGCTCCCGGTAGCTGTCGCGGTCCAGGATGCCGTGTTCGACCAGGGTGGCCAGGCGCTGGGTCAGCAGGTTGCGGGCGCAGCCGATCCGGCGCTGGAACTCCTCGAACCGGGCGGTGCCGAAGAAGGCTTCGCGCAGCACCAGCAGCGACCACTTCTCCCCGACCACGGCGAGCGTGCGCGCCACTGAGCAGTTGTCGGTGCTGACCTCGGCGACCTCGGGCATGCCGCCAGCCTACCCTTGAGTTGTGAATCCGAACTGAGGTCGGGGTCACCGCGGACTGACAGCCGGTTCACAACTTCCTGACAACTCACCCCTACCGTCGGTGACGGCCACTCCACCGCCGAAGGGATCCGCTGTGCCCCTGCGCAAACCCGCCGTGTCCACCGTCGCCGCGCTCCTGCTGACGCTGAGCCCGGTGCTCGCCCAGGCCGAGGCGGAAGGCCAGGGCGTGCGGACGGTGGCCTACGACCTGGGGCGGGCGGCCTTTCGCACCCCGGCCATGCCCGAGCCCCTGGAGCTGACCGCGGTGGTGCACTACCCGGTGCGGCGCAGCTCCCGGCCCGCGCCGGTGGTGCTGATGCTGCACGGCTCCTGGCACTCCTGTGTCGACGAGGCGGCCTGGCCCTGCACCAGCTCCGCGCCGATGCCCAGTCACCGCGGCTACGACTATCTCGGCCGGGCGCTGGCCGAACGCGGGATCATCGCGGTGTCCATCGCGGCCAACGCGATCGAGGGCCAGTGGAACCGTCCCGGCGGCAGCGGACCGGCCCAGCCGATGCAGCCGTATCAGGCCCGCGCGGATCTGATCAACAAGCATCTGGCGATGTGGCAGCGGCTGGCCGCCACCGGGGACGGCGAACTGGCCGGGCGGTTCACCGATCCGGACACCGGCGCCGCTCGCGAGGTCGACTTCCGTGGCCGGGCCGACCTCAGCAGGGTCGGCACGCTGGGGCATTCCCGCGGTGGCAAGGGCATCATGTGGCAGGCCGCCGACCGGGAGCGGGCCAAGGTCCCGGCCGGCGTCCGGATCCGCGCGGTGCTGCCGGTCGCACCGGTGTACTTCCCCCTGGTGGAGGGCGATGTCAGCGACGGCCTGGTCACCACCGCGCCGGTCCGGGTGCTGGTGAGCACCTGCGATGGCGCGGTGGGCGAGGCCGGCCGCGGTTACGTCCGCGACGCGCTGGCCGCCGGCACCCGGTATCCGGCCGCGGTCAGCACCTACACCGGTGGCAACCACAACTTCTTCAACACCCGATGGTCGCCGGGCAGTGGACAGCAGCACGCCTATGACGACGCGCCGGGCCGGGAGGAGAACCCGCCGCTGCCCGAGGGCCAGTGCCGGGAACCCCAGTCCGGCACCGTGGTCACCCAGCTCGATGAGCAGCGGCAGCGCGGCCGGGCCGTGGACGAGGTGATCAAGTTCTTCACCCGCGCCCTGACCTGATCTCAGACCGGATAGACCGCGACCTGCTGACCGCGGTGGCGAGGTGTCCCGATCTCCTCGACCACCGCGGCGGCGAAGTCCAGCCCGGACAACGCGCCCTCGGTCCGCGGCCAGCCCGGCGCGACCGGCCCGCCGTCGGTGCGGTGCCCGGTGCGCGCGGCCGCGAAGTCGAACTCCCCGATCGGACTCAGCACCAGCCAGTCAAGGCCGTCCGTCCTGGCCAGCACCTCGGTCCCGGCCAGGTGCCCCAGGCAGAACGGCTTGAACTCCTCGGGGAATCCCAGCGCGTCCATCAACCGCACCCCCGGCGCGGACTCCAGCAATACCGCGATCCCCAGCACCAGCACCCGCACCCCGGGCACGGCGGCCAGGGCCTGGGCGGCGGCGGTGTAGCAGGCGGCCGGATCGGCGCTGACGTCGTAGACCGTGCTGACCGCGACGTCGTGACCGGGGACCAGCGTGGCCACCGAGTCCGCGTCGGTGATATCTCCGCTGACCACCTGGCCGGGCAGGCCGGGGTGGCGGGCCGGATCGCGGACCACCGAGGTCACCTGGTGGCCGCGGGCCAGTGCCTCGGCCACCACCAGCCTGCCGACCCGGCCACCGGCGCCGAAGACGATGATCTTGCTCATGGGTTCCCCAGTTCGTCAGGACCGTGCTGATCACGGCGCTGACCTGGACGCTATCCACGACATACTTGTTACTTCAAAGGTACTTGGCTACCGTTCGGGAAGTGACCACGCCACTGCGTCCGGATCTGTTCGACCCGGCCTGCCCCTCCAGCGCGCTGCCGTTCCGGATCGGCGACAAGTGGACCGCGATGGTCATCCGCTGCCTGGAGGACGGGCCGCGCCGGTTCACCGAACTGCGGGTGCCGATGGCCAGGGTGACGCCGAAGGTGCTCACCGAGACGCTGCGCGCGATGGAACGCGACGGCATGCTGACTCGCACGCACTACCCGGAGATCCCGCCGCGGGTGGAGTACGAGCTGACCGGGCTGGGCCGCTCGCTGCTCGGGCTGCTGGAATCCTGCTGCACCTGGGCCGATGAGCACCTGCCGGAAGTCCTGGCCGCCCGCGCCGAACACGAAGCGCGGACCGGCTGATGACCGAGCTGTGGCGCTCTTCCCGGGAGAGCTGGATTGATCACCAGGGCCGGGAGTGGTTCCGGAGCAAGCCGCGCTGGCTGCCCGAGCGGGACGCGCGCCGGTTCGTGCTGCGCGGCTCGACGCTGGTCGCGGTGGAATCGGCCGATCCCGAGCTGACCTGGCTGGATCCGGCCGCGCGGCCGGGGTTCTGGGCCGAGCGGGTGGCGGGCCGGGTGGAGGGCGAGGCGACCGTGCAGCACGAGCTGAGCTACGGGGTGAGCATGTGGCGCAGTGCCACCGGCGCCCGGCTGGTGCTGATCACCGAGCACTGCTGATGAGTACAAGCGAGACGACATCGCCCGGCTACAACCAGGCCGAGCTGGCTGAGCATCTCGGTCTACGGGCCTGGCAGGTCGCGGTGGGCCGGGAGTTCGGCCTGATCCCCGCACCGGACCTGGACCCGCGCTGGTCCGCCGCCGCGGCCGCCGCGCTCACCGGCGAGGCCGACCGCATCCGCGCGGCGGTGGGCGCGGAGTACCCGATCGGCCTGCACCGCGCGGCGGGCAGGCTGGCCGGACGCGGCGGCCTGGACGTCATCCCGGCCGACGTGGCCGCACTGGCCGAGCAGGGCGTGCTCACCGTCGCCGCGAGATACACCAGCAACGGCCGCTCGCACGACCTGTTCGCACCGGCGCAGCTGGACCGCGTGGCCAACGAGCAGGCCGGGGCGCTGGCCGCCGTGGTGGCCGAGCGCATCGCGTGGATCGTGGCGGGTCTCTCGATCGCGGACGCGGCCACGGCGCTGGGCTGGCAGCGGCAGGACCAGTTCCTGGAGTTCGCGCAGTGGCGGGGCCTGGTCCAGAAACATGGCCACTACGCCCGCACGGACCTGGAGGCGCTGCTCACCGACCGCGGCTGAACCCGTTACGCCATCACCGGTTTCGGCTCGCGCAGCTGGGCCAGCGCGACCGCGAGCACCAGCAGTCCACCGGCCTGGGCCAGGGTCAGCAGCTGCGGGCTGAGCGCGTCACCGAACGCGCCGAAGGCCAGGAAGGCGATCGGGAAGGTGGCGCTGATCGCGGCCTGCAGCGCGGCGAAGAACCGGCCCTTGACCTCAGTCGGCACCACCTGCTGGAACAGCGCGGTGAACTTGACGTTGGACACGCCAAGGAACCAGCCGCTGGCCGCGAGCGCGACCGCGTAGAGCCACTGGTCCACCAGCAGCCCCGGCACCGCCAGGCACAGGCCGAACAAGGCGATGCAGACCGCGCCGAAGCGGATGGTGCGGCTGCCGGTGGGGATACTCGCGGCGAGGAAGGCGCCCAGCAGCAAACCCAGCCACAGCGCGGCTTCCAGGATCGCCAGGGTGCCCGCGCCCTGTGCCAGCACGAGTTTGGTGTAGAGCGGCAGCACCAGCAGGGTGGGCGCGGAGAAGAAGTTCGCGGCGGCGAAGCACACCAGCAGCGGCCGCACCCCGGGCATCGAACCCAGGAAGTGCCAGGTGCCGCCGTCCGCGACGGGAGCCTCCGCCGGGGGTGCGGGCGGGGCCGGGGCCGGGGTGAACCTGGCCGCGGTCAGGCACAGCGCGGCGATGGCGTAGCTGGCCGCGTTGAGCCAGATCGCGCCGGTGAAGCCGACCGTGGCCAGCAGCACCGCGCCGAAGGCCGCGCCGGCGAAGTTGGCCACCGACTGGGTGGCCGCGCCGAAGCCGACCGCGCGTTCGATGTCCTTGCCCGCCACCAGTTCCGGCAGTGACTTGAGCAGGCAGGGGTCGAAGAAGGCCTGGCAGGTGGCCAGCACCACCGCGACCGGGTAGACCATCCACGGCGACACCGCGTCCTGGGTGGCCAGGATCGCCAGCACGGTGACCACGGCGCAGGCGATGAGTTCCGTGCGCAGCATCACCGTACGGCTGGGGCGGCGGTCCAGGCGGCGGCCGATCTGGCGGACCAGCAACAGTGGCGGCAGCGCGCCCATCACCAGGAACGCCCCGGAGGCCAGTCCCCGGCTGTCAGCGGGCAGACTGCCCAGCAGCCACCACAGCAGCGCGATCTGGTAAACCCTGGTGCCGCCCTGGGAGAGCACCTGGCCCACCCAGACCAGGGCGAAGTTCTTGTTGCGCAATAACATCAGGCACCGCGCTCATCGAGCAGCCGGACCAGCTTGCCGGTCCGCGGGTTGATCTTCAGCCCGTCGGTGCCCGCCCATTCCACGGCCAGGGGCTGGATCAGGCCGCGTTCGACGTGGTCGGCGAACATCGGCCGCACCTCGTCCAGCCGCGCCGCGATGGCCCTGGCCAGTTCCTGCTCACCGGTGACCGTGCCACCGAGGCGCAGCACGAGCTGGTCCTTGGCGTCCTTGCGCCGCAACACCACCTGGATGCCGGTGATGGACTGCCCGGCCGCCGCACCCTCCACAATGGAGCGCAGATCGTCCAGGTAGACCGTCACCGGTCCCACCCGCGCGCCCTCGTCGGAACGCCCGAGCAACCGGAAGGTCCGCGACTCGAAGTCGGTCCACTCGGCCAGATCGCCCACCGGGTAACGCACCACCGGCTGCAGGGTGCGCACCAGGTCGGTCACCACCACCCGGCCGGGTCGGCCCGCCTGCTGGATCGGCTCGCCGGAGTCGATGTCCAGGATCTCCATGATCCGCCCGGGGAACACCCGGTGGACCCGCGCGTCCTGCTCACCCTCGACCGGCCCACCCAGGATGCCACCGTCCACACTGGCGTAACCGATCGAACGGACCCGCGCGCCGGGGAAGGCGGTGTTGATCAGCGCCCGCTGGTCGCCGTAGAAGGCCTCACCGCTGAACAGCACGATCCGCACCAGCGGCAGCGACCCCACCGTGTCCACCACGTGCTGGGCCAGCTGGCACAGCGAGGTGGGCGGCGCGGCCAGCACGGTCGCGCCGAACTCTGCCAGGGTCTTGGCCACGAACTCCAGTGGAGCCGACCCGGCGATGGGCAGCTGCACGGTGTCCACCGGCGCGTCCTGCAGGGTGTTGAGGGTGAAGATGAAGCTGGAGTACAGCTCCCCGGCGTAGAACAGGTTCGCCACCCGGTCCCCGTCGACCAGGCCCGCGCCGACGAGGCCGGTGGAGAAGGTCTCGCTCATCTCCCGCCACTCCGCGCGGGTGTAGACCGACACCCGCGGCGCGCTGGTGGTGCCGCCGGTCTTGAACACCAGTCCGCCGACGTGTTCGCCGGTGTGCAACCGGTTGTCCCGCAAGGTGTTCGCCGCCCAGTACCCGGCGTGGTCCACGATCGGCAGGTCGGTCAGGTCCGGCGCGGGTGGCAGCTCCGCGTAGAGTTCCCGGTAATAGGGGGAGCGCTCGCGGACCAGGTCGACGAGTGCGGAAACAGACAAGCCAGCCACCTGTGCGAAACCTCCAGCCAGGTCAGGACAAAACACCTGAGACTAGCGTCCGCCATTCGGTGTTTTCCCAGTTCGCACAACGCGTGTGCGCACCGACACCGGGTGACCTCCGATACCCCCGGCTGGGCTAGTTACTCCGCCACGACCAGTCGCAGCGCACTGTCGTAGGACGGTTGGGTGCGCAGGTGGCCGAACCGCCGGTCCCAGTCCCCCGACTCCAGGTCCGCGGCCAGGGTGGCGACGATCCGCGCCTCGGCCTCGGGTCCGACAAAGCCCCAGCCGGACTGGGCGCGGCGCACCGCGGGGTCGAGGAAGCGTTCCGGGCGGCCGTAGTAGGCGTCGGTGAACCCGTCCACGCAGTCCAGCGCCACCGGGACCGGGGTGATGGTGGCGCCACCGAGGATCTCGGCCATCCGCTCGACGGGCAGGTAGCGGCCGCGTTCGACGCTGACCACCTCCGGCGCGTACTCGGCGAACCAGCCCTGGGCCAGGGCCGGGCCGTCGATGGTCAGGATCACCACCCGGCCGCGGCTGACCCGCCGCAGCTCGCGCAGGCCCCGTTCGGGGTCGGACCACTGGTGCACGGTGATGGTGGCCATGGCCGCGTCCACGCTGCCGTCGTCCAGGGGCAGTTCCTCGGCGATGCCGTTGATCGCCGGGGCCAGCCGCGGCGGCCGCTGGGCGCGCATGGCGGCGGCGGGTTCGATCGCGATCACGTGCCGATCGAGGGGCTCGTAGGAGCCGGCGCCCGCGCCGACGTTGACCACGGTCCGCGCGTCGCCGAGGGCGGCGTGCACCAGCTCGGCGATGCGCGGGTCGGTGCGGCGATGCTGGGCGTAGCCGGAGCCGTGGGTCTCGTAGTCGAAGTCGCCAGCCGGTTTCGTGCGCATGTCCTGCCCCCAGGAGGTAGTGAGTTCCTTCTGGGAACGCACTATGCCGGACGGACCTCTCCGCCGCCGATCCCGGCCGCCGCGGGCTCGGTGCAGGACGCCCTGGCGCTGGCCGAGGAGCTTCAGCCGACCTGACGAAGCTCGATCGCGCCGAAGCGAGCCACCGGATGCCGGGCGGCGATCTCGATCGCCTCGTCCAGGCTCGCGCAGTCCAGGAGGTCGAATCCGGCGATCCACTCCTTGGTCTCGGCGAAGGGCCCGTCGCTGACCAGGGTCCGCGAGCGCACGGTCTTCGCTGCCGCGGTCGGCCGGAGCCGGTCCCCGTCCAGGCGTTGCGGGGTGGTGTCCACCCAGTCCGCCACGTTGTCCTCGACCGTGCCAACCAGTGCGTCATCCACCCGCACGAACATCAGGTACTTCATTACTCAGTCCTCCCAGTACGCGCGAACTTCGATCGGACCCCGGCCCGCGGCCGGATGCGCGGCGGCGATGGCCACCGCGGTGTCCAGATCAGCGCAGTCGATGATCTCCACGGACCACGGGTTGATCTCCCCGAACGGGCCTTCCGCAAGCCTGCGCTCGGTGCCGCGGACCCGCACCGTGACCGCCTCGGCCGGCCCGGCCAGCGGCAGTCCGGTCCGGCTCGCGCCCCGGTCGTCAACTTCGCGCAGCCAGGCCGCGAACTCCGGTGTGTCCGCGGCGGTCTCCGCGCAGACCATCAGCAGGTACTTCACCCACTCCTCCTTCGGCCGATTCCGGCTCTCCCCCACCCGACGGGCACGGGCTCGCGGAATCGACACCGGCGTACCGGCGAGTTGTGGCAACCTGGGCGGGATGCCGCATTTCGAGAGCTATGACGGACTTCGGCTGTCCTACACCACACTCGGCGCGGGCCCGCCGCTGATCTGCCTCTCCGGCGGACCCGGCGCGGACGCCACCAGCCTGGGCGACCTTGGTGGACTGGCCGGGCACCACACGCTCATCCGGCTGGACGCCAGGGCGGGCGGGGACTCCGAGATCCCCCAGGACCAGGCCAGCTGCGCGTTTCCCGCCCAGGTCAAGGATATCGAGGCACTGCGCGCCCATCTCGGGATGCCGCGGATCGACCTGCTGGCGCACTCCGCGGGCACCCTGACCGCCCAGGCCTACGCCGCCGCCGAACCCCGGCGGGTCCGGCGGCTGGTGCTCATCGCCCCGGCCGGTCGCGGCTCGCGCGAGCCGGACGCCGAGGAAGTGGCGCGCATCCAGGCCAGAGGGGTGCGGACCCAGGAACCGGCGGAGAACGGCAGTCCGCCGGGCTGGCTGCGGGGCGCGTTCTACGTCGAGCACCAGGCCAGGGCGCTGCCGCATCCGGTGCTGGCGGTGGCCGGGGCCGAGGACGGGATCGCGGGGCTGACCCCGGCCAAGCTGGTCGCCGACCTGCACCCGGCCGGGGTACTGGCGGTGCTCCCCGGCTGCGGGCACTGGCCGTGGCTGGACGCCCCCGACCCGTTCACCTCGGTGGTTTCCGGGTTCCTGGCCGGATAACTCAGTCCAGGACCGCGGTCGCCTCGATCTCCACCAGCAGATCCGGCTCGGCCAGTGCGGCCACGCCGATTCCGGTCAGCGGCGGCAACGCGGTGATGCCCAGCTTCGCCGCGGCCCGCCCGGCGCCCTCGACGTAGTGCGCGATCAGGTCCGGGTGCCAGCCGACGAAGTACACGGTCACCTTGGCCACGTCGTCGAAGGTGGCGCCGACCTCGGCCAGTGCGATGCCGAGGTTGAGGTAGCACTGCTCGACCTGGGCGGCCAGGTCGCCTTCGCCGATCTTGCCGCCGTCGGCGTCGCGGGCGACCTGACCGGCGATGAAGACCATTCTGGAGCCGGTGGCCACGGCGACCTGCCGGTAGAGGTCGACCTTGGGCAGTCCGGCGGGGTTAACCAGGGTGATAGCCATGGCTCGACAATACATAACATTGCAATGCTATGTATCCTGGACGCATGACCAGGTCGAAGGATCCAGCGGTCCGCACCCTGCTGCTGGAGCGGGCGGCACTGCTGCTGCGCACCCGCGAGCCGGTCACGCTGCGCTCCCTGGTGGCCGGGACCGGCGTGTCCACCATGGCCGTCTACACCCACTTCGGCGGCATGGACGGGCTGTGGAAAGGGTTGCGGCAGGAGGGTTTCACCCGCCTGGCCGCCCGCTTCGCCACCTTGACCTGTTCGGCCGATCCGGTCGCCGACCTCACCGCGCTGGTGGCCGCCTATCTCGGCAACGCCCTGGATCACCCCGACCTGTACCGGGTCATGTTCGACGCCGGTTTTGACCTGGAGGACCTCAAGGCCGCCGACGCGACCCTGGAATACCTGGTCCAGGCCGCCGACCGGGGCCGGGTGGCCGAGCGGTTCCGGGCCGAGGTGGTGCCGCTGGAACTGGCCACCCAGAGCTGGGCCATCGCGCATGGCCTGGTCTCCCTGGTGGCCAACGGCCCACTCCCCCGGTCGACCCTGAGCAGCGGCGTGCCCATGCTGGCCGCGCTCTACGTCAGCATGGGCGATGAGCCGGGCAGGTGCGCGCGATCCGTGGCGCGGGGCTGGACCCTCGATCAGCGGTAGCCGGTGGTGTCGGCGGGCTTGCCAGGGTCCTGCACCTCGACCAGGTAGCGCCAGGCGTCGGGCTGGGAGCCGTCCAGGTCGGTGAAGCCGTAGACCTGGGCCAGGCTGCCCGCGTCCAGGGACTGCTGGTTGAACCGCGCCACCTCGGGATCAGCGGCCAGCGCGGCCACCGCCCGGCCGCCGTAGCGGGTGGTCTCGGAGATCGCGAAGTGCGGTTCCTTGACCAGGGCGTCCCGCCAGTTCGCCTCGGTCACGCCGTAGGCCTCCAGCATCATCTCCGAGCGCAGCCAGCCAGGGGTGAGCGCGACCGCGGTGCCGCCCTTGGCCTTCATCTCATGCCCCAGGGTGAAGGCGATCCGGTTGCAGTTGGCCTTGGTCAGGTCGAAGTAGGTGCTGACCCGGTAGTTGTCCTGGTTGTACGCGGTGGTGCCGTCGGTCAGCTCGATCAGCAGGCTGCCGGGGTGACGCAGCATCAGCGGCAGCGCGTGGTGCGCGGTGATCAGGTGGGTGTCCACCGCCAGCCGCAGCATCTTCAGCCCGCCGTCGAGATCGTGCTCCCAGATCGGCTTGTCCCACTCCAGCAGGGAGTTCCCGCCGAAGATCGCGTTGACCAGGAGGTCCAGGCGGCCCTGCTCGGTGTCGACGCGCTGGATCAGGGCCTGCACCTGGGCCGGGTCGAGGTGGTCCACCGGCACGATCACCGCGGTGCCGCCCTCGGCCTCGATCATGGCCGCGGTCTCCTCCAGGGACTCGCCGCGGTTCTCCGGTGACTTCGCCCCGCCCGCGGTGCGGCCGGTGATGTAGACGGTGGCGCCCGCCGCGCCCAGCTCGATGGCGATGCCCCGGCCGGCGTTGCGGGTGGCGCCGGCGACCAGGGCGATCTTTCCGTTCAGTGGCTTGCTCATGCCGGTCACCGTGCCAGCAGAGACTGACACGTTCTGGCAGGTATTGCCGAAACCAGTTGCGGAAGATTTCTTCTGGAACTTATCTTCTGGAACATGGGGAACCGTCGTATCACCGATCCCGAGGTGCTCAAGGGCCTGGCCCAGCCACTGCGGCAGCAGCTCTACCAGCTACTGACCCAGACCGGCCCGGCCACGGTGAGCGCGCTGGCCAAGCGGGTGGACACCGATCCCGGCCTGGTCAGCTACCACCTGCGGGAGCTGGCCAAGGCGGGCTACATCGTCGCCGCGCCCGAACTGGCCAGGGACCGCCGCGAACGCTGGTACCGGGCCACCGGGGAGAACCAATCCTGGGCCTGGACCGACTTCACCACCCCGGAAGCGCGCACGGTGGCCGCCGCGGCGCTGGCCCAGATGGTGACCGACCAGTTCGAGCGCTCCCGCGCCTTCCAGCAGACCCGGGACGGCTGGCAGGGGCAGTGGAACACCTCGGCCTTCATCTCCAACAACTACCTGCGCCTGACCGACACCGAACTGCGCGAGCTGGAGGACGAGCTGCACGCGGTGATCACCAAATGGCGTGAACCGCGCAAGGACCTGCCGGCCGGACCCGAGGCCGAGGACGGCCGCGAGCACGTGTTCCTGTTCCTGCACGCCTTCCCGGAGCGCCCGTGAGCACCGCCCTCGCCGTTCGCCCGGCCTACCGCGAACCCGCCTACCTGCGTTACCTCGCCGGACACGGCACCTCGCTGCTGGGTGATCAGGTCTGGCACGTGGCGCTGTCCTACTCCGCGGTGCAGCTGGCCTCTCCCGGCGTGGCCGGTCTGGTGATGACCGTGGCCGCGGTGCCCCGGCTGGCGCTGATGCTGCTCGGTGGCGCGCTGGCCGATCGGTTCGACGCGCGGCGGTTGATGATCGGCAGCGATCTGGCCCGCGCGGTGGTCATGGTGCTGGCCGCGGTGCTGGCCTTCACCTCGCCAAGCGTGCTGTGGCTGGTGCTGGTCGCGCTGGCCTTCGGCATCGCCGACGCGGTGTTCCTGCCCGCGGCCGGATCCCTGCAACCGCGGCTGCTCGAACTCGGGCAGCTCTCCTCCGGCGCCGCGCTCAACGAGGTGGTGGCCAGGGCCGCGCTGCTGCTGGGCGCGCCACTGGGCGGCGTGCTGGTGGCCGTCGGCGGATTGCCGCTGGCCTGTGTGGTCAACGCGGTGACCTTCGTGCTCTCCATGGTCGCGGTGGCCTCGGCCCGGCCACGCCGGGAGGTCGAGCCCAGCGGTGAGCCGATGTTCGCCGCGATGCGCTCGGGTTTCGCCTTCCTGCGCGGAGACCGGGTGCTGCGCACGGTGATCCTGGCCGCACTGGTGATCAACCTGGGCTTTGTCGGACCGATGAACCTGGGCATCGCGGTGCTCGCCGAGTTCCGCGGCTGGGGGTCGGTCGGGATCGGGCTGCTGGTGGCCGGGTTCGGCGGCGGCGCGGCACTGGGCGCGCTGGTGCTGCTGCGGGTGCACCTGCGCACCCGGCTCGGGCTGATCGTCGCGGTGGCCGCGCTGGGCGAAGCCCTGGCCATGGTGGCGATGGCGGTCTGGCCGAGTCTGCCGGTGGCGGTCTTCGCCGCGGTGCTGGTCGGACTCGGCGGCGCGCCGTGCGGAATCGCGGTGCGCACGCTGCTGCAGGCGCGCACGCCGGATGCCTTCCGCGGCCGGGTGAGCAGCGTGCACACCCTGTGCAGCCTGGGCATCGCGCCGCTGGCCATTGGTTTGTTCGGCCTGGCGGTGGAGGCCTTCGGGGTGCTGCCCGCCTATCTGCTCTGCGCCGGACTGGAGCTGATCGGGGCCACCTTGTGCCTTGCCGTGCCCGACCTCCGGCGAGCCTGTATCGAGCAGGGATAACCTGGTCACCCCAGGTAGGCGTGACTGAACAGGGAGACGATGTCGGCGACGAGGCTGCTGCTGCTCGGTGTGGTGCGCTGGTGCGGGACCGCACACGGCTATCTGGTGCGCGCCGAGCTGGAGTCCTGGTGGGCGCACGAGTGGGCCAACATCAAGTGGGGCTCGATCTACCACGGCCTCAAACAGCTCACCAAGCAGGAGCTGATGACCGCCTCCTCGCCGCTGACCAACGTGGGCCGGGTCGACTACGCGCTGACCGAGGCAGGCGAGGCGGAGTTCCTGCGACTGCTGCGGGCCACCCTGCGTGAACCGGAACAGCACAAACCCGACCTGCTCGCCGCCGCACTGGTGCTGATGCCGACCCTGCCGCGCGATGAGGTGATCTCGCTGCTCAAGGAGCGGCTGGCCGCACTGGAGGTCAACCGGGCCCAGGTCGCCGGGCAGGCCGGGGACCTGACCGAACCCGCGCACATGAGCGAGTTGTTCGGGGTCTGGCGGCGCTCGGCGGACAGCAGCATCGCCTGGACCCAGGACCTGGTGGAACGGATCGAGGCCGGGGAACACACCTTCGCCGGCGAGGCCCCGCACGTCTTCGGCATGCCCGGCGGCGCCGCGCTCAACAGTGACGGGACACCGAGGGCCCGGCCGCGCCCCGACATCAGCTGCGGCTGAGACTTTTCCTCCACTCAAACTTGTATGTAGGGTCCGTTTTGCCCTACCCTCGCCCGGCGACTCAAGTTTGAGTAGGGAGCTGGGGATGATCCACACCAGGGATCTGGTCCGTCACTTCAAGGCAAAAGGGGAGGTAGTGAAGGCTGTCCAGGGCGTTGACCTGGACGTAGTGCAAGGCGAGATCGTCGCCTTCCTCGGCCCGAACGGGGCAGGCAAGAGCACCACACTGCGCATGCTGACCACACTGCTGCCCGCCACCTCCGGCGAGGCGAAGGTGGCCGGGTTCGACGTGCGCGCCAACCCGGACGCGGTGCGCGGCCGGATCGGCTACATCGGGCAGAAGCACGGGGCCAGCGAGGGCCAGCAGGTCCGCGACGAGCTGGTCGCGCAGGGCCGCATCTACGGGCTCGGCTCGGCGGATGCGGGCAAGCGGGCCGATGAGCTGCTCGACCAGCTGGAACTGGCCGAGCAGGCCAAGCGGTACGTGGCCACCCTCTCCGGCGGGCAGAAGCGCCGCCTGGACGTGGCCCTCGGGCTGATCCACCGCCCCGATTTGCTGTTCTTGGACGAGCCCTCGACCGGTCTCGACCCGCACAGCCGGGCGAACCTGTGGACGCACATCACCGGGCTGCGCGAGCAGTACGGCACGACCATCTTCCTGACCACCCACTACCTGGACGAGGCCGACACCGCGGCCGAGCGGGTGATCGTCATCGACCACGGCCGGATCATCGCCGAGGGCACCCCGGACCAGCTCAAGGCCAAGGTCTCCGGCGACCTGGTCACGGTGGAGTTCGGCGAGCCCGAGGCCGCCGCCCGCGCGGTGACCATCGGCGCGGCCCTGCCCGGCGCGCACGAGGTCAACGCCGAGGGCACTCGGCTGACCCTGCGGATCGAGCACGGCGACGAGGCGCTGCCGATGCTGGTCCGCGCCCTGGACACCGCGGAGATCCGGCTGCGCGGGCTGAATGTCTCCCGGCCCAGTCTCGACGACGTCTTCCTGTCCCTGACCGGCCGCAGCCTGCGTGAGGAGTCGGCATGAACCTGATCACCGCGACCGGTGTCATCTACGCCAGGGAGATGCGGCCGACGCTGCGCAACCCGATGGCGATCATCACCGGGCTGCTCCAGCCGCTGCTCTACGTGGCGCTGTTCGGTCCGCTGCTGTCCACCTTCAGCCTGCCGGGGGTGCCCGGCGGCGGCACCCCGTGGTCCTGGTTCATCCCGGGCATGCTGGTCTTCACCACCCTGTTCGGCACCGCCTTCGCCGGGGCGGACCTGATGTACGAGCGGGACATGGGCTCGCTGGAACGGCTGCTGGCCTCGCCGGTGAGCCGGATCGCGCTGCTGATCGGCCAGGTCGGCAGGCAGGTCAGCACGCTGCTGGTGCAGGCGCTGGTGCTGATCGTGGTGGTGCTGCCCTTCGGGCTCTCGGTGGATCCGCTGGGCACCTTCCTGGGGCTGGTGATGCTGATCCTGCTCTCCGCGGCGGTGGGCATCGCCTCCCTCGGCCTGGGGCTGGTGATCAAGCAGGCGTACCTGTTCTACACCGCGGTGCAGACCGCGATCCTGCCGCTGATGCTGACCGCGGGCATGTTGCTGCCGATGGACACCGCGCCGGGCTGGCTGTTCGTGCTCTCCCGGATCAACCCGCTGACCCACGTGGTCAACGCCGAACGCGCGCTCTTCGCCGGGAACTTCAGCCATCCCTCGATCCTGATCTCGGTGGGCATCGTGGTGATCGGTGGCGCCGGAGCCACCGCCTTCGCCCTGCGCGCGATCCGCAAACTCTCCGCCTGACCTGCCCTTTCCGACGCGTCCAGAAAGGACGATGGTGACCTCAGTCGACGTCCTCGACTCGACCGACACCCTGCTCCCCGACCGACTGATCGTGCGTGGCGCGCGCGTGCACAACCTGCGCGGCGTCGACCTCGACCTGCCGCACCGCAAGCTGATCGTGTTCACCGGGGTCTCCGGCTCCGGCAAGTCCTCCCTCGCCTTCGACACCCTCTACGCCGAGGCGCAGCGGCGTCAGGTGCAGTCGCTGTCCACCTTCGCCAGGCAGTTCATGGACGAGATGGGCAAGCCCGACCTGGACCGGCTGGAGGGCCTGTGTTCGGCGGTGGCGGTGGACCAGCGTTCCTCGGCCACCCGCAGCCCACGCTCCACGGTGGGCACGGTGACCGAGGTGTATGACCTGATGCGGGTGGTGTGGGCCACCGCCGGCCTGCCGCACTGCACCGTGTGCGACGAGGAACTGTTGCCGGACAACGGAGTCCTGGTCTGCCTGGACGGGCACGAGACCGAGTTGCCCGAGCTGTACAACCGCTCCTTCTCCTTCAACCTGCCCTTCGGCCAGTGCCCGGACTGCCTGGGCCTGGGCTCGGCGGCCGAACAGGAGAGCACCCGGCTCCGGTTGTGCGCCAGCTGTGGCGGCGCACGTCTTCGGCCCGCCCAACTGGGAGTGCGGGTCGGCGGCCGGAGCATCGCGGAGGTGACCGCGCTGCCGGTGGCGCAGTGCCTGCGCTGGTTCGCCGGGCTGTCCTTCTCCGAGCGGCAGCGGCAGGTCCTGGACCAGGCGCTGATCGAGATCACCGACCGGCTGCGCTACCTCACCGAGGTCGGCCTGGGCTATCTGAGCCTGGACCGCCCGGCGCGCACGCTGTCCGGGGGCGAGGCGCAGCGGATCCGGCTGGCCACCCAGCTCGGCACCCGGTTGTTCGGGCTGTTGTACGTGCTGGACGAGCCCACCGCCGGCCTGCACCCGCAGGACGTCGAGGAGCTGATCGGCACGCTGAAGTCGTTGCGGGACCGAGGGAACACCCTGATCGTGGTGGAACACGACGAGCACCTGATCCGGGCCGCGGACTGGGTGGTCGAACTGGGTCCGGCCGCGGGCGAGCACGGCGGGCAGCTCATCTTCACCGGCACCGCGCCGGAGATGCTGGCCGATCCGGAGTCGCTGACCGGGGCCTATCTCAGTGGCCGCCGCACCGGCCATCGCCCGGACCGCCGCCGCAGGCCGGTGCCGGGGCGGGCGCTGACGGTGCGCGGGGCCAGGGAGAACAACCTCACCGGCCTGGACGTGACCTTCCCGCTGGGTTGTTTCGTCGCGGTCAGCGGCGTCTCCGGCGCCGGGAAGTCCACCCTGGTCGACACCATCCTGTACCGGGCCGCGGCCAAGGCCCTCGGCGCCGAGGCCCTGCCCCCTGGCGAGCACGACGGCGTCGACGGACTCGGCCTGGTGGACCGGGTGATCCGGGTCGACCAGACCCCGATCGGCCGCTCCGGCCGGTCCACCCCGGCGACCTACACCGGGATCCTGGACTCCATCCGCAAGCTGTTCGCCCAGACCAGCACGGCGAAGGAGCTGGGTTTCACCCCTGGCCGGTTCTCCTTCAACTCCCCCGGCGGCCGCTGCGAGGCGTGTGCAGGGGACGGCACGGTGCGCATCGAGATGTACTTCCTGCCCGATGTGTTCCTGGAGTGCGACAGCTGTCACGGCACCCGCTACGACGCGGACACGTTGAAGGTGACCTACCGGAATCGCAGCATCGCGCAGGTGCTGGACCTGCCGATCGAGGCAGCGGCGGAGTTCTTCGCCGCGGCCCCGGCCATCGCCGGTCCGCTGCGCACGTTGTGCGAGGTGGGGCTGGGGTATCTGCGGCTGGGCCAGGCGGCGAACACCCTCTCCGGCGGGGAGGCGCAGCGGGTCAAGCTGGCCGCGGAACTGCAGCGCAGACCCGGCAAGCACACGCTGTACCTGCTCGACGAGCCGACCACGGGGCTGCACGCCAGTGACGTGGCCCGGTTGATGGGGGTGCTGCACCGGTTGGTGGCCAAGGGCCACACGGTGATCACCGTCTCGCACCACAGCGAGGTGGTGCGCACCGCGGACTGGGTGATCGACCTGGGCCCGGCGGGTGGTGACGGCGGCGGCCAGGTGGTGGCCACCGGCACCCCGGAGGAGATCGCGGCGAACCCGGCCAGCCGGACCGGCCGGTATCTCACCGGCTAGTCCGTTGCCCTGGCGGGCCACTTTCCTGTCCCGCCAGGGCAACCCGCCCTTGCGCCTCTGACTGTCCTACCTGGACAGTCCGCGCTGTGGGCAGGAGCACGCTTTCCGCGGGCTCCTGCCCACCTAGGCTGTTGCGGTGACTGGTCTGGGTACGGGCATCAACGTGCTGGCGATCCTGGTGGGCACCGGCCTGGGCGCGGTGCTCGGCGACCGCCTGCCCAAACGCTGGCGCGAACTCATGGTCTCCTCGCTGGCGCTGTTCCTGCTGGCCATGGGCGTCTACCAGGCCATGCAGGCCTTCACCGGCGAGTTCGCCACCGCCGCGGGCGGCGCAGCCACCATCCTCATCCTGGCCGCCCTGGTGCTGGGCGGCGGCCTGGGCTCGGCCATCGACCTCGAGTCCCGCCTGGACACTCTGGGCGGCTGGCTGCAACGCCGCTTCTCCCGCGGCGGCGCCGAGGACCACCGCTTCGCCACCGGCTTCGTCACCGCCACCCTGCTGTTCTGCGTGGGCCCGATGGCGGTGCTGGGCGCCTTCGCCGACGGCGTGCAAGGTGACCCCGGCATCCTGGCGATCAAGTCCATCCTGGACGGCTTCATCGCCCTGGCCTTCGCCGCCAACCTGGGCTGGGGCGTGGGCCTGTCCGCCGCCGCGGTGCTGGTCTACCAGGGCGGCCTGACCGCGCTGGCCTCGGTGCTGAGCACCGTGATGGTCCCCGCCGTGATCGGCTCGCTCACCGCGGTCGGCGGCATCCTGATCCTGGCGATCAGCCTGCGCATGCTCGAACTCCGCGAGATCGCCGTGGCCAACCTGCTTCCCGCCCTGCCCCTGGCCCCCATCGCCACCGCGGTCTACCTCGCCCTGGCCTGACTCACCCCGCGGTCCCGAAGGTCAGCAACTCCCGCCGGTACACCGGCGCCAGCGCCGACCCGGCGGGCGGCATCCGGGCCCCAGGCCGATAGTCCAGTTCCAGCAACACGACGAAGTCCGGCAACGCGTCCTCGGCCGGCTGTCCCTCGGCGTCCCGGCTGCCTGGTTCGGCGTCCCATTCGATGAGATGGACGGAGACGGAGTAGCGCCCGGGTGGCAACGGCAGCCCGGTGTCGGCGGGCCGCCCTGACACCTCCTCGATGCCGCCGACATGCACCATTCCATGGCACACCAACAGGTAGGGCTCGGAACTGAGCATCACAAAACGCTCCTCCCGCGCACTCAACCCGACCCCGCCACCGGGCATCTCCGGCGCACTCAACCCCAGGCCGCCACCGGGCGCCTCCGGCCCACCGGCCCGCAGCACGACCTGCCAGGCCCCGTTCCCGCCGATGTTGACCGGCACCAGCCCGCCCGCCTCGATCCGCGCCCGGATCCCGTCCTCGGTCCCCAGTTCCGCCGCCCAGCTCTGCTGATCAACGATCCCGGCGAACTCCTCCGGCGCCCAGATCGCCAGCATCCCCGCCTCAGTCGAGGCCACTCCGGACAACTCGGCCACCGCAGTTCCCTTCCGTGTCACCGGTCTACGGAGTCGATCATGACATCCCGTTGTGGCAGGCTGGTCGGGTGGAGCACCCCGGCGCAGCGTCCCAGGTCGTCGATCGCCTGCCCAAGCTCGTGCGCGCCCGCCTGGAGCAGGGCCCGCGCAGCGTGCTGGTGGACACCCAGCAGTTGCTGGCGGTGCGCGCCCGCTTCGACGCCGAACAGTCCGAGTCCCTGGCCCGTTACCTGGAAGCCAGCCAGTCCCCCAACACCCTGCGCGCCTATCGTTCCGACTGGCTGGCCTGGTCGGCCTGGTGCGCCGCCGAGGGCCGCCAGGCCCTGCCCGCCGACCCGCTCGACGTCGCGGTCTACCTCGCCGCGGCCGCCGACACCCGCAAACCCACCGGCCAGCCCGCCTTCAGCCCCGCCACCCTGGAACGCAAGTCCGCCGCCATCGCCGCGGTGCACGCCGCCAACGGCCTGCCCAGCCCCACCCGCTCGGACGTGGTCCGCCTGACCCTGCGCGGCATCCGCCGCACCCGCCGCACCCAGCCCACCCGCAAACGCCCCGTCCTGCTGCACACCCTGGAGGAACTGCTCGCCGGGCTGCCCGCCCCTGGCTGGCCCACCGAACCAGCCCGCCACCGAGACCAGCTACTGCTCCTGGTCGGCTTCGCCGGCGCCCTGCGCCGCAGCGAACTGGCGGCCCTGACCCTGGACGACGTCACCGTCGACACCGATCTCAGCACCGGCGAACCCCTCCTGCTGGTCCACCTGGCCAGCACCAAAACCGACCCCACCGGCATCCACGAACAGCGCGTCGCCCTCCCCAGGGGCCAACGCCCGCACACCTGCCCCGTCTGCGCCTTCGCCAACTGGGTGGCCCTGCTGGAAGTCAACGCCACCAACGGTTCCACCGCCCTCCAGGCCCACCTCACCCCGCAGTCCCCCGCCTCCGCCCAATCCACTGCCCCGCAATCCCCGACGCCCCCTCGATTCCCGGCCGGTCCGCGGTCGCCAACCGGCCCACAACCCCCATCGCCCCCTCCCCCCTCCGCCACGGTGCACACCTGCCACGCCTACCAAGGCACCCCCCTGGCCAACGGCTCCGCCCACCCGCTCTTCCCCGCCATAACCAAACACGGCCACCTGGGCAGTACTCCCATCTCCGGCCGCGCGGTCGCCGAACTGGTCAAGCGCTACGCCGCGCGCGCGGGTCTGGACCCGGCCCTGTTCTCCGGCCACTCTCTCAGAGCGGGCTTCGCTACCCAGGCCGCCCTCGGCGGGGCCAGCGACCGGGAGATCATGCGCCAGGGCCGCTGGTCCAACCCGCGCACCGTGCACCGCTACATCCGCACCGCGAACCCGTTGGAGGACAACGCGGTCACCAAGCTCGGCCTGTGACAACCCGTCCCGGCTACCGGTCCCCGCGCAGGTAGCGGGTCACCATGGCGACCAACTCGCGCTCGAAGGTCTCGACCGGGATGGTCCGCGGCGCGGCCATGAACTTGTGGGTGTTCATCTCCACGGTGAACAGGATGATCTCCGCGGCGACATCGGCATCGCCCACCCGGATGTCGGGGTGCCGGAGCAGGACATCGCGGACCTGGGCCGTGCGCAGCTTCCCGTGCCGGTCGATGGTGTCGAGCAGTTCCTGGGAGACCGGCGCCTCCTCGATCATCACCCGGAGCAGCCGGGGATCGTCGCTGTGGTTGTCGATCGCGTCGCGGATCAACGCCCGCACTGTGGCCTCCAGCGTCCCCGGCGAGAGGTCGAGTTCGGCGGCACTGGTCCAGGTGCCGCGGTCGACGTGCTGGATGAGGAGTTCGGCGAGGATGGCGTCCTTGTTCGGGAAGTACTGGTACAGCGAGCCGATGGAGATGCGGGCGCGCTCGGCGATGCGGTTGGTGGTGCCCGCGGCGTAGCCGTGCTCGGCGAAAACGTGAGCAGCCGCGGTGAGGATGCGCTCGCGGGTGAGTTCGGCACGCACCTGGCGGGGCTTGCGACGTGGCGCCAAGCGACGGTCCGCCGATGGCATCCGGGTCCTCCTCGATGGCGGCAAAAGCGAGTAGCAAAGACCTGAGCTAATGCTCACAATAGTGCTATGAGCTGCGTGTACGAGGTGCCCGGCTGCATCTCGTAGGCAGGTTGCCATGGGCACGACCGGTTGACGCCGGGACGAGGGGGATTCCCATGCAGTTGAGCGCATTGCGCCGGATGTCAACCGTCGCCGAGGTCGAGGCGACTGTGGGGTCGCCGCCTGCGGTGATCATGATGAAGCAGATCAGCGCCCTCGATCAGGGCTGCCAGCGCATCCTGGCGCACAGTCCGCTCGCCGGCTTCGGCTACCGCGACGCGGAAGGCGTCAGCCGCACGACGTTCATCGGCGGCACCCCGGGATTCACCCGCGTCCACTCACCCACCCGGATCTCCTGCACTCTGCCCGACGGCCAGGCGCACGGCCCGGTGTCGTTCCTCTTCCTGCTGCCGGGCGTCGGGGAAACGTTGCGCGTCAACGGTTCCGTGCTCAAGCGCAAGGGCGCCGAGACCTTCGTCGACGTGCACGAGGCGTATGTGCACTGCGCCCAGGCGGTCATCCGCTCCCGCCTGTGGCAGCCCCCCGCGCCCACCGACCCCGCACCCGTTCCCGACTTCGAGTTCGCCAACAACGACGGCGGCATCAACGGCGGCAACGGCAACGGTGGCAGCGGCGGCGGCAGCAGCGATGGCATCAACGGCAGCGGCAGCCGCACCGACGGCACCGACGGCACCGACGACGATGACGGCCCGCTGCGCGGCCCTGGCGTCGCCGATTTCCTGGCCGCCGCCCCATTCCTCGCACTGTCCACCTGGGACACCTCCGGTGGCAGCGACACCAGTCCACGCGGGGACTGGCGGACCGTCGCGCGGATCCTGGACAGCCGGACCCTCGCCATCCCGGACCGCAAGGGCAACAAACGCACGGACAGCCTGCACAACCTCCTCCAGGACAACCGGCTCTCCTTCGCCGCCCTCGTCCCGGGCCGCACCGGCGTGCTGCATGTGCGCGGCCGCGGCTCGATCACCGATGATCCGGCGTTGCTGGCGACGATGGCCTTGCGCGGCACACCCCCGCTCGCGGCGCTGCTCATCGAGGTCGACCACGCCGAACTGACCGCGGGCGCCGCCCTGGCGCGATCCCGGCCGTGGACCGCGGCCGCGCACCTGGCGCGTGGCACGGTGCCCGACCTGATGGCGCTGGCCGGAGACCACCTCGCCACGAACCTGGCCAAGGCCAACGGCAGTCGGCTGGCGCGGGTGTTCCAGGTCGTCATGAAGATCCCCGGGATCAACCGGGTGTTGCGGCTGGTGATGAACCGCGCCTACCGGTCCGCGCTGCGGAAGGAGGGCTACCAGGACGTCGAGGTCGGCTCCCGCCGCGCCGGGCGGGCCCAGCCTCCCGCCGCCGGGCCCGCGGCGGAGCACCCGGTGCGGGAGGTGCGGATCACCGAGGTTCGCCAGGAGACGCCCAGCACGGTCACGCTGGTGCTGGAGGACAACCAGGCCCCAGCCCCCTTCCACTTCCGCCCCGGACAGTTCTTCACCCTGATCACCGACATCGACGGCCGATCGGTACGGCGCGCCTACTCCGCCTCCTCCGCACCCGGGACACCACGGCTGGAGGTCACGGTCAAGCAGGTCGACGGCGGCCGGTTCTCCACCCACGTCCACCGCGACCTGCGCCCCGGGGACCGGCTGTCGCTCCGCGGCCCCTCCGGTGCCTTCCACGCTGATCCGGCGGCAGCGCACGAGGTCGTGCTGATCGCCGCGGGCAGCGGTGTCACCCCGATGATGAGCATGATCCGCACCCTGCTGGCCACACCGGCGACCAGCCGGATCGCGCTGCTGTACAGCAATCGCACCGGACCGGAGATCATCTTCGCCGACGAACTCCACCGGCTGGCAACGGAAAATCCCGAACGCCTGTCGGTCACCCACCTCCTCACCCAGCAGCACGGACGACTCGACGCCCCGGGCACGCACAGCTGGCTCACCGAGTTGAACCCATCCGAAGCCGCCCGGTACTACCTGTGCGGCCCCGAAGCGCTGATGGACACGGTCCAGGGCGTCCTGACCGAACGCGGCGTGCCCGGGGCCCACGTGCACCAGGAGCGCTACGCCAGCGGAGCGGACGCCACCACCGCAACCACCGCACCGCAGGAGATGGTGGTCGAGGACGGCGCGCACGAAGTCGGCTCCGTGGTGGTCGAACCAGGCCAGACGCTGCTGGACGCCGGTCTCGCGGCGGGGCTGCCGATGCCCTACTCCTGCACGGTCGGCAACTGCGGAGACTGCATGGTGAAACTCCGCACCGGGCAGGTCGCGATGAACGAACCGAACTGCCTGACCCCACAACAGCAGGCCGACGGCTACGTCCTGACCTGCGTGGGCTGCCCACTGGCCAAGGTCACCCTGGACATCGCCGAGCCGTCCTGACCGATGATCCACTGGCAGGTGCTCTCGGCAGCTGCGCTACCGGTCAGTGGATCACGCTCACCCCGCCGACGGGGTCCCGGCGACCGCCCTGCTGACCCGCCCAGCCAGCTCCCGCAGGTACTGCGCCAGCTCCGGTGGCGAATGCACCTCGAACTCACAGCCCAGCATCGCCAGCCGGAAGGCCAGCCATTCCAGGGTGTCGGTGTGGCTGTGCAACCGGCAGGTGTTCTCGTCCACCACCTCCAGATCAGCAGGCCGGTCACCCAGCACTCCCGCCAGCCGGCTGGCCGGGGCGTGGATGGTGGCCACCGCGCTGTAGGTCGGCACCAGCGAGTACAGCTTGTTGGTCACGTACTCGGCGGCATCGGCCGCGGGCAAGGTCCGTTCCAGCGAACGCGCCCCAATGGCCCGGGGCTCGGCGACCCGGTCCACCCGGAAGATCCGCCAGTCATCCCGGTCGACGTCAAAGGCGACCAGGTACCACCGCCGCCCGGAGGAGACCAGTCGATGCGGCTCTACGAGCCGTTTCGATTCGGCGCCGTCACCAGCCTGGTAGCCGAACCGCACCCGCTCGCGATTGGCCACCGCCGCGGCCAGCACGGTGAGGTTCCCCGGATCCACCAGTGCCGCCGGGGGCCCGTACATCGGCACCGTGGCACTGCCCAGGCTCGCCACCTGCCGCCGCAACCGGGACGGCAGCACCTGCTCCAGCTTGGTCAGCGCCCGGACCGATGCCTCCTCGATCCCCTGCACCGCCTGGCCCGCCGCGGTCCGCAGCCCGACCGCGATGGCCACCGCCTCCTCGTCATCCAGCAGCAGTGGCGGCATCGCCGCTCCCGCCACCAGCCGGTACCCACCCTCCGCGCCCAGCGTGGCCTGCACCGGGTAGCCCAGCTCGCGCAGCCGATCTATGTCCCGCCGGATCGTCCGGGTGGTGACGCCCAGCCGTTCGGCGAGCACCGTGCCCGACCACTCCCGCGGCGTCTGCAACAGCGAGAGCAGGGTGAGCAGTCGGCCCGGTGTGTCGGTCATGGCCACATCATCTCAGCCCATGCGGACACCTCCTGTCCTACTTGGAACGGTCTTGGGGCGATTCGTTGCCCAGTTCAGCGAAGGCGGGCGGACCCAGGCTGGATGTGGGTATGTGCCGGGGTGGAGTCGGCGGCGAGCACGGTCAGTGCCGGGGGCGTGGTGTTCCGGCGGGCTGGGATTCGAGTGGGTGAGAGTGCGGGTTCACCTCCGCTGTGGTCGTTGGCGGGCAGGGTTCTGCCGCAGCTGGCGGTAGTGGTTGCGACCGGGGTGCCTCGGCGGGGCGAGGCCGGGCCCGACCGCGGATGACGAGCGCGCGTGATCAGCGGCGGCGGCGCTGGGCTGAGCTGGGCAAGGGCTGGCGTGCCCGCTTGCCGCGTGCTCGGTGGGGTGTCATCCGCGAGAGCGGGTGTCCCGTGGGCGGCCGCGCGGGCGGGCGCTGGTCGCGACTGGCCTGGGAACTGTGCTCGGGCTGGTCGACGGTGTGGGCGCCGGGTGGGGCTCGGCGGCGATCCGGGCGGTGGATCGCTGTCACCATCGAGCAATCGCGGCGGTGGTCAGCCGGGTGGCGGTGGTTGCCGGTGGAGCGGGCGCGGGTTGTGCTGGGGCCGGTTGTGGCGGGGTGGAGCGCGGTGGTGCCTGCGGTGGGCTTGGGCTGGCGGGGTCAGCGGCTCAGGTGGGTCATGCTGCGTTCGATGCACTGGCTCCAGCCGTCCTCCATTTCCAGTAAGGCGTCCTCCGGGAGCAGTCCGACCTGGTGGAAGACCATCTCGGTGCGCTCGCCCAGGTCGTTGAAGTCGATGGTGATGACGGGCTTGTCCTCATCGGCGTCGCCCTGCTCGCCCCAGCTGAACACGAGCTTCTCGTTGGGCACGACTTCGCGGTAGACACCGCTGCTGAGGAACTGCTTGCCGGTGGCGTCCTCGATCATGCACGCCTGCCATTCGCCACCGGGGCGGACGTCGAAGGCCATGGTGGCGCGTGGGGTGGTGAAACCGTGCGGCCCCCACCAGTGGGTGGCCTCGTCCGGGTCGGTCCAGGAGCGGTACACCAGCTCGCGCGGAGCGTTGAACACGCGGGTGAGGGTGAACTGCCTGGCGACTGCTACCTCAGTCATCGTCCTGTCCTTTCTGTTGCCGGGGCGCCTGCTCCTGCAGCAGGCGCAGGTGGTCGTCGAGGCGGTCGAAGCTGTCGGACCAGAACTTCCGGTACCGCTCCAGCCAGTCGGTGGCCCCGGCCAGCGGACGTGCGTCCAACCGGCAGGGCCGCCACTGGGCCTCGCGTCCGCGAGTGATCAGCCCGGCGCGCTCGAGCACCTTGAGGTGCTTGGAGACCGCGGGCAGGCTCATCGCGAACGGTTCGGCGATCTGGTTGACCGTGGCCTCCCCCTCCGCCAGCCGGGACAGGATGGCCCGGCGGGTGGGGTCGGACAGCGCCGCGAACACCACACTGAGCTGGTCCTCGGTCTCGGGGATCGCGTTGCCAGTCACGTATTCAACCGCCTCGTTAATTAACCGCTGGGTTGAATGTAGTCCAGGTCACCGCGACTGGCAAATGCGCAGGTCAGGCAGTGCGGCGGGCGGCGGTGACCGAGGAGCGGGTGGTCCAGCCGAGGGCGTGGTAGAGACCTTGGCCGTCCTCGGTGGCCACCAGCACGGCCCGGCGCGCGCCCCTGGTCAGGGCCTGCGCGCCGAGACCGGCCATGACCACCCGCCCGAGGCCGCGGCGCCGATGCGCGGGCGCGGTCTCCACCTGGTCGACCACGGCGGCCTTCCCGGCCAGCCCGATCCGCCCACTGGCCGCGACCGAGCCGTCCGGGGCGCGCAGCCGCACGTCAACCACGTCGACACCCTCGGCGACCTCGACCGGATAGGAGGTCACCGGCGCCCGCTCCGGCGTGAGGTCCAGGCTCATCAGGAACTCCTGCGCGCCCACCGACCACTGCCCGGACAGACAGGCCGTGACCTGATCGGGTGGTCCGCAGACCTTCAGCCAGGTGTCCACAGTGGTCAGTCCGGCGGCCAGCTCCCGCAACGCCGCCGGGTCGAAGCCGGGCAGGACGTGGCGGACCAGGTGTCCGGGCCGGTCCACGCGCAGCCGGTACCCCTCGGGCACGGCCACCGGCGGCGCGACCTCGCGGCACCGCGCCCAGCCGTGCACCCAGTCCCGCACCAGCTCACCGACCTGCTCGGTCACAGCAGTTCCTCCACCACATCCGCGGCCACCGGCGCACCGCCCGCGGCCTGCGAGCGCTTACGGTACGCCGCAACACGTTTGGCCATCGCCCCGTCGCCGAGCACGGCCAGCGCGGCCGCGAGCAGGCTCTCCGCGGTGACCTCGCCGGGCGCGAGCTGACGGCCCAGTCCGAGTGCCTCGATCCGGTCGGCGTTGACCCGCTGTTCGGCCATCTGCGGCACCGCGAGCAGTGGCACCCCCAGATGCAGTCCCTCCATCGTGCTGCCCATGCCCGCGTGCGTGACGAACAGGTCGACCTGCTCCAGCACGGACAGCTGTGGCACGAACTGGTGAACTTCGACGTGTGCGGGCACGGTGCCGAGGGCGGCGCGGTCGACCTGGTCGCCGATGGCCAGCACGACGTGGATGGGCAGTCCGTCGAAGGCGTCCATGCAGGTGCGGAAGAACTCCGGCCGCCGGTTGTAGGCGGTGCCCAGGGAGATGAACACCCTGGGGCGCACCGAGTTCGGCGGTTCCCACTCGCCATGGAAGGAGCGCGGGCTCAGGCACGGCCCGACGAAGTGGTAGCGCTGGTCGAAGGTCTCCCCCGCGGGCTGGAATTCCCTGGGCAGGAAGACCAGGTGCCGTGAGCTGAGCGAGTCGTCGAACAGACCACCGAAGTCGAAGCCGGCTTTCCGTTGCGCGGCAAGGGCTCCGAGCCTGGTGAGCACTTCGGCGAAACCGGGGTGTTCCGGGTCGAACTCGACGTGTTCGTCGGTCATCGACCAGTGCTGGTTGCTCACCAGTGACGGGCAGCTCTGCACCGTCGGCACGCCCCAGCGGTCGCCCAGGAACGGTCCGGCCCAGCGCAGCATCTGCATGCCGTCGTAGAGCACCAGGTCGGGTTCGTCGCCGGCCAGGGCCTGTTCCAGCACCGGCAGCTGGGTCTCGGTCTCGGTGACCCCCAGCCGCATCAGCCGGATGATCTCCTCGCCGGTGAAGTCCGGCGGGTCCTCATCGCCCCAGGACTCCTCGATGACGGAGTGGTAGACCACCGGTTCCGCGCCCGCTTCGGCGACCCGGGCGGCGTAGTCCTTGGTGGTGGCGAAGCTGATCCGGTGCCCGCGTGCGCTCAGTTCGCTGACCACGCCGAGCAGGGGGTTGACGTGTCCCGCCGCACCGGGGGCGAGACAGAGGATGTGCGCCATGCGAGGTTCCTCCCCAGAAAAGTGATATCACAATGCTAGAGGGTGGCCGGGCTGGTCGGCAAGCGGCGTCAGCGGATTGCCAGCGGCAGGGCCGAGACTGCTGATCATGGGGCGGAACTACGACGGACTCGATGCCAGGCTGCGGCGCTTCATCGACGAGCAGCCACTGTTCTTCGTGGCCACGGCGCCGCTGGCCGGGTCAGGACACGTCAACCTCTCACCCAAGGGCCGGGCGGGGACGCTGCGGGTGCTCGACGAGCACACGGTGGCCTTCCTGGACTTCGGCGGCAGCCACGCCGAGACCATCGCGCACCTGCGGGAGAACGGCCGGATCACGCTGATGTGGTGCGCGTTCAGCGGTCCGCCGATGGTGCTGCGGGTGCATGGCGCAGGCGAGCCGGTCTTCCGCGACGACCCACGCTTCGCCGACCTGGTCGCGGGTTTCGGCGAGGCGGACGGGCCGGGGTTGCGCGCGGTGATCCTGGTGGCGGTGCAGCGGGTCAGCGACAGCTGCGGATTCGCGGTGCCACTGCTGGACTTCCGGGCCGAGCGCACCCTGCACGCGGATTACTTCGGCCGGCGCGCCGACGCCGAATTCGCCACCTATTGCGAGCGGGTGCCGACCAACGGCACCAGCATCGACGGGCTGCCCGCACTGCCCTTGCCGCTGCCCCCGCGATGACCCCTTAATCGCTCTGACCAGGGCTTGTCACGTGGCAGGCTCGGGTCATGCCGATCACCCCCTTCCAGCGCCTGCTCGGCACCACGGCGTTGTCGGACTCCGCGACCGGGGTGGTGATCGTGGCAGGCGCGCTGATCGCGCAGACCAGCACCGGATCACCGCTGGCGGTGGCCGCGGTGAGCACGGCGGCCAGCCTGCCCTGGCTGCTGTTCGCGGTGCCCGGCGGCGTGCTGGTGGACTCCACCGACCGCGGCCGATTGCTCCGATTGGCCCAACTGGGCCGCGGTCTGGTATTGCTAGTAACCGGGTTGTTGCTCAGCACCGGCATCTCGCCGGTACCGGTGCTGGTGATCTCGGTCTTCCTCGTCGTGTGTCTGCAGTTGTTGTCCGACACCGCCGCCGAGGTGACCATTCCGGAGCTGGTTCCTCCGGAGAAGCTGACCGGCGCCAATGGTGCGATGTCGGTGGCGACCCGGTTGTCGCAGCAGGCTTTGGGGCCGGTGGTGGCCGGCGTGGCGGCGAGTCTGGCGATCGGGTTGCCCGCGGTGGCGGCGGGCGTGGCCTGTCTGGCGGCGGCGTGGTTGTTGCGCGGGATCGCGTTGCCCTCGGCGCCGGTGGGGCGCGGCAGACCTGGGCTGCGGTCCGGGTTCCGGCCGGTGTTGCGCCAGCCGATCCTGTTGGCGCTCTTCGGCGTCAGCGGCACGACGATGGCGGCTTACGCGGCGTTCCTGGTCCCGTTCCTCGGATACGCGCGTGGTCCGCTGGGGCTGAGTGAGACCGGATACGGGCTGTTGCTCGGGGCGAGCGGCGTGGGCGCCGCGGTGGGGTCGTTGCTGTCCGGGCGATGTGAGCGGCGGTGGGGCCGAGCCCGCCTGTTGCAGCTCACCCGGGTGGGCTGGGCGGTGTACTTCGCCGCGCCGCTGGTGCTGCAGGGCTGGGTGCTGGGCGCGGTGATGACGCTGGCCAGCGTGCTGGGCGGGATGTGGCAGGCAGTGTCGATGTCGGTCCGGCAGCGCACGGTGGTCCGGGCTGAGCTGGGCAGGGTCGGCGGCGCGTTCCGGATGATCAATTACGGCAGCACGCCGATCGGCGCGGCGCTGGGCGGGTTGCTGGCGGTGCTGGTGCCCGCACAGGCGGTCTTCGCCGGGTGTGCGGTGGTGATGCTGGTGACCATCCTGCCGCTGCGGCGGTGGGTGTCGGAGGCGCGGCTGGTGGCAGCCGAGGAAGGAGTACGCCTGAAATAACAGTTTGATAACGCGAGGCAACGAGGTGAGCTTTCGCAGGTTCCGACCCGTATTTCCCATGTCGGGTTCACGGGTGCCCTGGAATCCCGGCGAAGTTATGCACACGCATGTTTTTCATGCACCTTGACCTGTGAGGTGACCTCGCATGGCCTTGCACAGACTCCCGTCCCGACGGGCCGCTTTCCTCGCCGCGTGCATCACGATGACGCTGCTCGCCGGAGTGGTCGCCGTGATCACCTCCTCGGTGCAGCCGGGCTCGGCGCTGGCTGACGGGCAGGGGCCGGAAGACCAGTATGTCGACATCCAGAAGGTCAGACCGAACGTACGCACACCCCGAGGGGAGAACGACGCGACAAAAGGCACGTTCACGGTCAACTGCGGCCGTAACGAGAACGGCCACTTCAATCCGGACAACTTCATCGCCCAGCCTGGCGTGCGCAACGGCGCCCAGCACCTGCACGACTATGTCGGGAACCTTTCCACGAATGCGGACTCGACGAATGAGAGCCTGAAACGAGCAGGCACGACCTGCAAGAACGGCGACAAGTCGACCTACTTCTGGCCGGTGGTGCGCATCGACCGTGACGACGACGCGCAGAACCAGAAGGGCCAGCGCGGCGGCACCAGCGCCAAGCAGGTCAAGTCCGATGTGGTGACCTGCCCGGACGTGGCCAGCAAGCTGGAGGACGTGCCGGATGAGTCCCAGCCCGCGGTGGAAGAGCGGCTGGACCAGCTCGACGGACAGGTCGAGGAGGCCAACGAGAAACTCCGCGGGGTGGACGCGGCCAACCAGGACCAGGTGCGGCAGGAGGTGCTCGCGCCGCTGGCGCAGCAGCGCGAGGTGGCCATCGACGGGATCAAGCAGGAGGCCGCCCGCAACGGTCAGCAGCCGGAGCTGGACGGGCTGGCCCAGTGCGAGGTCAAGCAGGACAACGCCGAGGTCTTCGAGTCACCCAAGGCCAGCCTGCTCGATGCCGACGGCAACAACGAGCTGCCCGGCAACGGCGGGGAGATCCAGCGGCCGGAGGTGGTGGACCTGACCTTCCGCGGCAGCCCCACCGGCAAGGTCTCGGCGATGCCGCGATTCCTGCGCATCCTCTACGGCGACGCGAAGGTCTCCACCAACGGCACCAAGAACGCCCGCGCCTCCTGGACCTGCACCGGCTTCGAGGACCGGCTGCTCAACAAGTATCCGATCTGCCCACAGGGCAGCAAGATCAAGCGGGTGCACGACTTCCCGAGTTGCTGGGACGGTCAGAACATCGACAGCACGAACCACCGCGACCACATCAAGTTCGCCGATGCCGGCTCCGGACGTTGCCCGCGGGGCACGCGCGCGGTGCCGCAGCTGCGGATCTCACTGACCTACAACATCCCGCAGGACATCCAGCAACAGCGCCGGTTCGCGGTGGACTCCTTCCCGGAGGAGAAGCACAACCCCTTCTCCGACCACGACGACTTCGCCAACGTGATGTCGCAGTCGATCATGAACCGGGTGGTCAACTGCATCAACAAGAACAAGCGGTGCCGGGAGTGAGACCGGGCCGGGCCTGATCAGTCGCGCCGGTGTCGGGACCGGCGCGGCGGGGTCGGGTCTTCCGGTGCCGGGTGGTCGGCGGGCGGCGATTCCCACTGTTGCGAGGGCGACGGTGGGGGTCGCCGCTGCTCGTGTGTGGGGTAGGGCGGCTCGCTGAGGGGTGGGGCGGGTTGGGGTGGGGCGGGGTGGGGTGAAGCGGTGTGGGGAGAGGCGGTGTGGGGTGGCCTGGGCTGGGCTGGGGCTGGCCACGGCTGGTCGGGGGTTGTCCACTCGGGGACTGGCCACTGGCCGGTGCCTGGCCTGGGGCCTGGGGCAGGAGCGGGGCCAGAACTGGTGGCGGGGATTGGGGCAGGAGCGGGGGTGGGGGCGCGAGTGAGGTTGGGTGCTGGAGCGACGTTGGGGCTGGTGGGCGGATGAGCGGGGGTAGGCCAGCGGCCGGAGTCGGGGTTGAGGGCGGGGTGCGCGCGCTCGCTGGGGTGCGTCGGGCCGGGCGTCATCGGGCCGGGCGCTGTCGGGCCAGGAGGTGGAGTCAGACCAGAGGGTGGGGTGTTGCCGGGGGTGGCGGGCCGGATCCTTGGGTCTGCGGCGGTTGGCGAGGGCAGTCTGGGCTGGGTGCCGGTGGCCGGGGAAGCCGGTCGCGGATGGCGGCCGGTCGTGCTCGCCTGGGGTTGGTGACTGACGCTGGGGCCTGGCTGTCCGGGGAGTCGCGGGTGCGTGCCGGTGGCCGATGGTGGCGGCTGGTGGGACTGAGTGCCGGTGTCCGGAGGGGGTGATCGGCGGGGCTGGGTTGCGGTGTCTGCCGGTGGTGACAGGCGGGGCTGGGGGCCGGTGACGGGTGCTTGGTGGAGGGGGTCGGGGGCCAGGGTGGGATCGGGGGTGTGGTCGGGGTCGGGTGGGGTGTTGACAGGTTCGCGGACGGCGACCAGGGCGGCGAGCAGGGTGGTGACGGGGACCGCGGCTACCAGGCCGATGCTGCCGATGAGGGTTCGGACGATTTCCTGGGCGAGGGTTTGGGTGGTGGCGATCTCGGTGAAGGTGCGGCCGGAGACGGAGAAGGTGATGAGCATGGGCAGGGCGGCGCCTGCGTAGGCCATGAACAGGGTGTTGACGGCGGAGCCCGCGTGGTCGCGGCCGATGCGCAGGCCGGCGGCGTAAAGCTTGCGCCAGTTGAGGCTGGGGTTGGCGCGGCGGAGTTCCCAGACGGCGCTGGCCTGGGTGACGGTGACGTCGTCGAGCACGCCCAGGGCGCCGATGATGATGCCGGCCAGGAGCAGGCCGCGGGTGTCCACGGGGCGGCCGAGCAGGGTGATCAGGTTGGTGGATTCCTCGTCCAGGCCGGTCAGGTGGGTCAGGGCGACGAAGGAGGCGCCGAGCAGGCCGATGAGGACCAGGCTGACCAGGGTGCCCAGGACGGCTGTGGAGGTCCGGGCGCTGAAGCCGTGGGTCAGGTACAGGGCGGCGAACATGATGATGCCGGCGCCGACCACGGCCACCGCCAGCGGGCTTTTGCCGGCGAGGATGGCCGGGAGCATGAAGTACATCAGGACCAGGAAGCTCAGCGCGAGGGCGCCCAGGGCGGCCAGGCCGCGCCAGCGGGCCAGGATGAGCACGGCCAGGGCGAAGATCGCGGCGAGTACGCCCAGGGGCAGGCCGCGCTGGAAGTCGACGAGTTCGTAGGCGGCGCCGTCGCGGGGGTTGCCCTCGCCGGAGAAGGCCAGGACCACGGCGTCGCCGATGGTGAACTTCGGGGCGCTGGGACCCAGTGGGACCGGGACGCGCACGGTGGCGCCTGCACCGGGGCCGTCGGTGAGGGTGACCGTGACGACCTGGCAGTTGTCGCCCTGGCCGCCGGTGGCGCAGGGTTCCTGGGCGACGGCTTTGACCTCGGCGTGCACGGGGGTGCGGTGCAGGCCCAGGTCGCGGCCGGTGGCCTGCTGGCTGCCGAAGGGGTAGAGCAGGATGCCGCCGAGCACCGCGGCCAGCGCCAGCGGGGCGAGCAGGATGGTGAGCAGGGTGCGGACGCGGCGGGAGACCGGTTCGGCGGGGCCGTGACCATGCCCGTGGCCGTGGCCGGTGGCTTGTCTCGGGCGGTCGCTGGCTGGCACCTAATCATCTTGACGGTCGGGGTCGCGGACTGTGGAGTTGGGCCCGTCACCGCCGACGAACGCCTGGAGCCGAACCGTGTCTGACCTGGCCATCGCCTATAACGGACTCTCGCTGGACCGCGCGGGCAAGCACCGCGCCGATCCGGAGTGGCTGGCGGAGGTGCGGGAGCGGGCGGGGTCCACGGTGCTGGCGCTGTGGCGGGACCGGTGCCTGGTGCGGGATGGGGTGCCGGTGGTACTGCCCCCGGCGGTCGGGCACTGGGGCGGAGCCTGGCAGCTGGACGGGGCTGGGCACTGGGGTGAGGCTGGGCGGCTGGGTGCGGTGGGTGACCGTGTGGTGGGGGACGATCCGGTCGGGCGCGCGGGTGCCGCGGGCAACGGCGCGCGGGCCGGGTCCCCGGGCGGGCGGGAGCTGGTTTTCCTTGCCCTGGATGGGGATTGCGGGCGGTTCGCGGTTGATCTGTCCGATGTGGACGAGGCGGAGGCGTTGCGACTGAGTGGCGCGGAGTCCGCTGTGGACGTTCGGGCGCTCTTCCCGGTGTTGTCCGCGACCGAGTCTTCCCTGCTCGCCTACGCCAAGGGCATCCTGCACTGGCATCGCGGCCAGCGTTTTTGCGGCGCCTGTGGGCATGGCACCGAGGTCCGTGAGGGTGGGCATCTGCGGGTGTGCGGGGCGGTCGGGTGTGGGCGATTGTTGTTCCCTCGGATCGAGCCCGCGGTGATTGTGCTGGTCACGGCGCCGGACGCGCCCCGGCGCTGCCTGTTGGGGCGGCACCGGGGCGCGGCGGAGGGGGCGTTCTCGACTCTGGCCGGGTTTGTGGAGATCGGCGAGAGTCTGGAGGACGCGGTGCGGCGGGAGGTCGCCGAGGAGGCCGGGGTCGCGGTGGGGCCGGTGCGGTATCTGGCTTCGCAGGCCTGGCCGTTCCCGGCGGGGTTGATGGTCGGGTTTCAGGCCACCGCGGTGGATGCGGCGATCGCGGTGGATGAGCAGGAGTTGATCGAGGCCCGGTGGTTCACCGCGGCGGAGATCCGGGCGCGGGTGGCGGCGGATCCGGCGGCGTTCCGGGTGGACTCGATCGGTCACCACCTGATCGCGGACTGGCTGGCGGCGGACTGACCCGCGCTACCCGGCGTTGGCGGCGTTGGCCTTGACCGCGTCACGGATGAACTCGGCCATGCCGGGACGCTGCCGTTCCGGGCGCACGAGGAAGGCGAACTGCTCCGGGTCGGTGACGTAGCTTTCGGCGATGCTGACCTGGACCGGGTAGGTGCAGTCGAAGAACTTGCGCAGCATGTCGCGGTGCCGTTCGGCCAGGGCCAGCGCGGCAACGCTGTCCGGGGCCGCCCCAGTGTCCAGGAGGGCTTCCAGGTCGGTGACCCAGTCGGCGACGCGCTGCTGGTCGGCGACCCATTCCTCCTTGGTCATGGCCGCCGCCTTGGGCATGCCTTCCTGCCACTCCTGGGTGTGGCCCCAGCGGGTTTCGGCGCGCTCGGCGTAGCCGGGGCCGGGGCGCCAGGCGCCGAAGACCTCGAACTGCTCTTCGGGGGTCAGGTTTGTTCCCATGGCTCGTGCCTCCATCGTGTGTTCGACGGCCTTGACCATCTGCTGGAGGCGTTCGATCCGGTCGCTCAGCAGCGCGTGCTGACGGCGCAGGTGTTCGCGCGCGTTGACCGTCGGGTCGTCCAGCAGGGTCGAGATCTCGTCCAGGGGGAAGCCGAGTTCGCGGTAGAACAGGATTTGCTGGAGGCGGTCCAGGTCGTCCTGTTCGTAGCGGCGGTAGCCGGCCAGGGTGCGGCCGCTCGGGCTGAGCAGGCCGATCTCGTCGTAGTGGTGCAGTGTGCGCACCGTGACGCCGGCGAACCGGGAGACCTGGCCGACCGAGTGACTCACCTTCCCCGCTCCTTTCGTTGACGGCTCCGAGCCTGTGGCCTCACGTCGCGTGAGGGTCAAGTGTGCGTACTTCCGGGCCGGATTTCTCGCTCCGTGGTGTAACGCTCACGCTGCGCCGAACGACGAACCTGGCGGTCGGGCGTTACTCCGACCAGAAGCCGGTGCCCCGGCGTGGGAAGCTACCCCCCGACTTCCCGCGCCGGGGCCGGGCTGGCTCAGTGTTCGCTGGCCGCCACCAGCCGCGCCGCGTGCGATCTGACCTCTTCCTTCAGCTCCGCCGGGTGGTGGATGCGGAAACTCCAGCCGAGTCCGGCCAGCATCATCGCCATCCCGTCCAGGCGTTCGGCCCTGGTGCGCAGCAGCACGCCGTCCTCGGTGTCGGTCAGGGTGGCGGTGCTGGCCGGGATGCGTTTGCGGGCTTCGTCCAGGGTGGTGTGCAGGGTGACCTGGACTTCCCAGGCATACGGCACGCCGGCCAGGGACTGGGTGACGTGCTGGACCGGGTTGAACTCCGCGGGCGGGGTGAAGGTGTGCTCGGTGATGGTGGCCTCGCCGATGCGGTCCAGCCGGAAGGTGCGCAGGTCGGCGCGGTGGTGGTCGTGGCCGGTGACGTACCAGCGGCCGTGGTGGAAGACCAGGCCGTAGGGGTCGAGTTCGCGTTCGCTGTCCTGCCCTTGGTAGGAGCGGTAGGTCAGGCGGACCCGGCGGCGCCGGCTGGTGGCCTCGCCCAGCACGAGCAGGGTGCCGGTGCCGGGGGCGCGGGCCTCGCGTGGGGCCAGGGTGAAGTCCAGGGCCTCGCGCACCGCGGCGGTGCGTTCGCGTAGCTGGGCGGGCAGCACCCGCTGGACCTTGGCCAGGGCGCTGTCCACCGCGGGTGCGGCGGTGGACAGGCCGAGACGGGCCCCCGCCAGCAGGCCCAGGACGACGGCCACGGCTTCCTCGTCGGTGAACATCAGCGGCGGGAGTTTGTAGCCGGGCAGCAGGTGATAGCCGCCGTAGCGGCCGCGGTCGGCCTGCACCGGGATGCCGAGTTCGGCCAGGCGGGTGGCGTAGCGGCGGATGGTGCGTTCGTCGACGTCCAGGCGCTGGGCGAGGTCGGCGCCGGTGAGCCGGTGGTGGGCCTGGAGCAGTTCCAGCAGCGCCAGGATCCGGGTGGTCGGGTGTGACACAGGCCACTCTCGCAGTTAATCCGGGCGGATTCTGTCCGGATGTGATTCTAGCGTTCTCACCAGCGGAAACAACCGGAATCACGAAGCTGGGAGATCACAATGGCGAACATCGTGCTGGTGGGCGGGGCCTGGATCGGCGCCTGGGCGTGGCGGGCGGTCACCCCGGAACTGCGCGCGGCCGGACACCAGGTCCACCCGCTGACGCTGACCGGTTTCGGCGACCGCGCCCACCTGGGCACCCCGGAAACGAACCTGTCCGGCCACGTCCAGGACGTGATCGCGGCGATCGAGGCCGAGGAGCTGACCGATGTGGTGCTCATCGGGCACAGCTACGCCGGAGCGGTGGTCACCGTGGTCGCCGACCGCATCCCGGAGCGGCTGGCCAAGGTGATCTATGTGGCCGGGGTGACCCCGGAGCACGGCAAACGGCTCTTCGACCTGATCCCGGGCGTGGAGGAGATCATGCAGGCCATGGCCGACGCCGAAGGCGAGGGCTGGCGGATCCCGTTCATCAGCGATGAGACCCTGGACCTCTACTACGGCGAGCACGGGCTGACCGGGCAGCACCTGGGCTGGCTGCGCAAGCATGCCCACGGGGTGCCGATCGCCACCCACCGCGAGGTGATCACCCTGGCCACTCCGGACAGCTCACCGGTACCCAGGGTCTTCGTGCACTGCACGGGCGATGGCCCGGCGCACGAACTGCCGCACTACGGGCGGGACTGGGTGCGCGCGGAGATCCAGACCGGGCACTGGCCGATGGCCACCAAGCCGGTCGAGCTGGCGGCGTTGCTCGACCGGCTGGTGGTCGCCTGAGCTGTCCCGGCAGACAGCTCGGAGGGCTCCCGCAGGGTGACGGGATGAAGCAGGGTGGTTGCCGAACCGGTGGCGGCCGGGTTGCAGGCCCGGAAAACCCGCCGCCACCGGGGCGGCTTCCCCGCGTAGTGGCTTGTGGCGCCTACGCGGGAGTCCGATGCCAGAACAGCTCGCCGACGGTGAAGTCGGGGACCGCGGCCACGCTGGTGACGGCAAAGGTCTGCATCTGCGCCTGGTCCGGGCCGCTGGCCCACACCACCCGATAGCGGCGCAGCTCCCGGTCGTAGCGCACCGAGACCGACACCCCCGAACGCGCTGAGAGCAGCGTCGCGAGTCGTCGGGCACTGCGGGCTCGGTGGCTCATGGTGCTCATTCCGCTGGGAACCGCGCGAAGCACCCTCTGGACAAGTTCCATAACAGAAGCCCTCTCGAACACTCCGCGCGGTCGCTTGTGTGCTATCTGTGGTGAGAGCAGACCAGTGGTGAGCCGGCTAGCGGAAGATGTGCGTGGACTCACGCGCCTCTCACGCCGACTCACGCCTCGGCGGTGGAGGCGGCGGCATGGTGTCTGACGAGGAGCCCCCGGGCGAGGATGTCGCGCATCTGGACGCGTTCATCGCCGAGCTGCGGCGGTGGCGTGACGTGCGCGGACTCTCCCGCACGGCGCTGGCCAACGCCATGGGCTACAGCCGATCCTATGTCTCGAAGGTGGAGAGCGCGCACGAGCGTCCCTCCCGGGAGTTCGCCAAGGCCGCCGATGAGGCGTTGCGCGCGGCCGGGGCGTTGCGGCGGGCCTGGCGGGACTACGACACCAACCGGCCGGTGGCGATCCGGCTGATCCAGCCCAGCCCCGAGGTCGGGGTGGAGGCGGCCACCGGGTCCAGCCTGCTGGTGGAGCACGATGACGCCGAACTGCACTTCGACGGGCACTCCTACCGGGCGACCATGCGCCGCAAGCTGGTCAACTCCGGCACCGAGCCGATCACCCGCTACCTGATCCGGATCGCGGTGGACCGCTACCCGGACAACCCGGAGCAGTCCAACCGGCTGTACAGGGACAACCCGCTGACCTGGAACGAGCTGGCACTGACCGCCTGGTGGGGCGAGGGCAGGGCCGAGCCGATGCACTGGGTGGCCCAGCACGACCGGGACGCCTTCAAAGAACTCTGGCTGCTCTTCGCCAACGACAGCGGCCACTTCCCGCTGTATCCGGGGCAGAGCACCTGGATCGAATACACCTACTCGGTGCGCGCGGAGAAGTGGGGCCCGTGGTTCCGCCGCGCGGTCCGGCTGCCCACCAAACGGCTGTCCATGCGGCTGGACTTCCCGGCCGAACTCGAACCCACCGTGTGGGGACTGCACACCTCGATGACCGCCGAGGCGATGCCGTTTCGCACCGCGATCGACGAGCGCCACGAGCAGGGCCGCCGGGTGTACTCCTGGGCCACCGAGGATCCTCCTTTACATGCCCGCTACCGCCTCGAATGGCATTTCCGGGCCGCCGCCCGCATCGCCGCGGAAGCCCGCCAGCAACGTCCCAGCGAGGTCATGCAGGCCCTCGGTGTGCTGCAACGCGACGACCCGTTGTTACACCGCCCGGCCCGCCCCTTCGTCCTGCCCGATGAGGCCGAGGACGCCCGCCGGGTGCTGCACGAACTGCGCACCGCGGCCAAGCGGATCTGCCGCGCGCACACCTTCGGCAAGGGCATGGGACTGGCCGCCAACCAGCTCGGCATCGACCGCGCCGCGGCACTGGTGCTGCCGCCGGGCAGCGAGGACCTGATCATGCTGCTCAACCCGCGCATCATCGAGATCGGGGACCAGACCGACGAGCAATACGAGGGCTGCCTGAGCTTTTTCGACGTCCGCGGCCTGGTGACCCGGCCCCTGGCCCTGCACGTGGAGCACCAGGAACTCTCCGGCGCGCGCCGGATCACGATCTTCAGCCACGGGGTGGCGCGGCTGGTCGCACACGAGGTGGATCACCTCCACGGGGTGCTCTACCCAGAGCGGATGCGCACCGACGCGGAGTCCATCCCGGTGGCCGAGTACCAGGGAACTGGGATGAACTGGGAGTACTAGTTCCTCTACGGTGCCGCCATGAGCGAACCCGTGTGGTGGCCGCGGGCGGTGGCCTGGATCGAGGCGAACCTGGACGGCCGGGTGCGCACCGGCGAGATCGAACGGGTGCGGGAGCGGCCGTGGTCGACGGTGGCCACCGTGCCCACCACGACGGGTCCGGTGTGGTTCAAGGCCAACGGACCGGGGCTGTTGTACGAGGCCGGGTTGCTGCGGGCCCTCGGCTCGCTGGCCCCCGACCGGGTGATCACGCCGCTGGCGGTGCAGGTCGAGCGGGGCTGGTCGCTGCTGCCCGACGGCGGGCGGACACTGCGGGAATCAGCCCAGGACGGGCTCGCGGCCTGGGAACGGTTGCTGAGCGAGTACGCCGTGCTGCAGCGGGAACTGGTCGCGCACACGCCGGACTTCCTGGGACTGGGCGTGCCCGACCTCTCCCCCGCCACACTGCCCGGCCACCTGGACCGGCTGCTCGGCGAGCACGAGCTGCCCGAGATCGCCGAGCAGCGGCCGCGGCTCGGCGAGTTGTGCGCTGAGCTGGGCGGATCGCCGGTGCCGCTGGGGTTGCAGCACGATGATCTGCACGACGCCAACGTCCTGGTCGACGCGCAAGGCCGGTACCGGTTCTTCGACTGGGGCGACGCCAGCATCGCGCACCCCTTCACCACACTGCTGGTCTCGCTGCGGGTGGCCGCCCGCAGGTTCGAGCTGGACCAGGAGGCGCCGGAGATGCTGCGGTTGCGGGATGCCTACCTGGAACCGTGGTCGGATCTGGGCACCCCGGCCGAACTGCGCCGCACCCTCGCGCTGACCACCAAGGTCGGCGCGATCAGCCGGGCGCTGGCCTGGGAACGCGCCCTGCTCGGCGCCGATGAGTCCGCGCTGGCCGAGTGGGCTGAGGCGGTGCCGGGGTGGCTGGGTGAGCTGGTCAACGGACCGGATCTGGCGGCGCGGCGCTGATGTTGTTCGAGGACACGCCGACACCGGCACTGGCGGCCGCCGGACTGCGGCTGGGCATCGCGCCGCCGGAGCGCACGCCACTGTGGGCGGCGCACTGGCTCACCGAGGACCTCGACGGCACCGACCTGCGCATGCTCGCCGGGATGAACGGCCAGGACCTGGAGGAGGTCCGCTCGGTGCTGCCCTGGGCCCTGGCAGAGGCCGGAGCGCCCGAACCGGACCTGGCGACGGCGGCCCGGCTGGTGTTCACCGCGGTGGCCCGGCGCTGCGCGGACGGGCTGGCCACCGAGGAACAGGTGCTGCACGCGGTCGACTGGATCTGCCGCGCCAGCGGGTATGACGATGCGGTGCTGGCGGCCCCGTTGGCGCAGGTCTTCCCGCTGCACGGCGAGTGGAGCAGCGTGGGCGGACGGGACCGGACGGGACCGGGCGGTGTTGCGGGCCGAGATCCGGGCCGCGGTCACCGCCCAGCTCGACCCGCCCACCTGAGTCAGGCGGCGTCGGACTGCGAGGCCGGTAAGGCCGCGCGCAGGGTGAGCAGGAAACGGCCGCCGGCGCGGGTGACGTCCAGGCCGGTGACCGCGGCCAGGATCACGGTCAGGCCGCCGCCGTGCGGCCGCAACAACGCCGGCGGGTGGCCCGGACCGGCGGTGGCGGCTGGCACGAAACCGGAGCCCTGGTCGCTGATCTGGATCAGCAGTTCGTCCTCGGCCAGGGCCAGGGTGATGCCGACCGCGGCGCGCGGATCGGCGGCGTTGCCGTGCTGGATGGCATTGGCCACCGCCTCCCGCACCGCCTGGCCCAGTTGCTCGGCCGCGGCGGGCGGGAACAGGCGGCGCAGCACCGGATCCACCTCGGCGCGCACGGCGGGCAGCCGGTGCGTGTCGCTGCCGATCTCCAGACTGAGCACGATCATCGGGAACCTCCCACGGCGGCGGGAAGCGGACAACGCCTTGCCTCAGCCGCTGCTGCGCAGCCAGATCAGCTCGGCCAGCTCGAGTTCGGCGACCTCCTCGGTGTATTCGGCGGCCAGCTCGCGCATGGCGTCGCGATCAGGACCGCCGCTCCACTGCACCTGGTACCGAGCGGCTGACCGGTCGTAGCGCACCAGCACGTAGGCGCCGGTGCGGGCGGTCAGCAGACTGGCCAGACGCCGGGCGTGGCGTGCTCTCAGACTCATCGGCGCTCACCCCTTCCCTGCCACCACGCAACCATTCCGACCGCCCGCTCCGGGAGGTCGAGCCCGCCTTCACGCGCGTCTCACGCCGGTTCACTGCGCCGGGCGAGGCTCTCCTGACTACGCAGGTCCGCCGTGCCCGGTTCACCCGGCCCAGCACGATCGCGATCACCACAGCCGTGGTGGCCGCCAGCCAGGGGAAGGTCTTCACCAGGTCGGACACCGCGGCCAGCAGCGGCGTGCCCGTTGCGACGACAGTGGCCACCACGGCCGCGGTGATCAGCGGAGGCTGCACGGCTGCGGTGAACAGGCCACCGGGCGCCACCAGCAGGGCGGCGGCCACACAGCCCAGTCCGATCCCCGCGGGCAACCAGTACCCGCCGAGCAGACCACCGGCGGCGCCGGGCAGATAGGCGATCAGGATGGCGGCCCAGAAGGGGACGCGCGGGCGAGCGGCGCTCGGGTGCTGCTCGCCCGCGCGAGTGTGGTGGTCAGTTGACACAGGGGATCCCGGCGGCGTCGATGGGCTGCTGGGCGGTGTTGGCCACCGGCCGCACCTTGCCCGCCGAGGTCCCGGCCCCCGAGGCGCTGGCGGGGGTGCCGTCGCCGGTGAGCAGGCCCTGCACGAAGCCCTTGACCTTGTTCGGGTCGACCTCCACCGCGACGCCGTCGCCGGGGGTGGCCAGGTTGGAGCGCAGGGTCGGGATGGTGTGGAACTGGATCTTGCCGCCGGACAGCCCCTGGACTTGCTGGGCGAATCCGAGCAGGTCCCAGCCCTGGTCGAGCACCACCGAGCGGGTCAGCGCGTCGATGAGGTCCTTGACCTTGCCAGGGTCGGTCAGCGTCCCGGCGGAGAGCACCTGGTTGGCCAGCCCGGCCAGGAACGCCTGCTGACGACGCACCCGGTCCAGGTCACCGGCGGGCAGGCCGTGGCGCTGGCGGACGAACTTCAGCGCGTCCACGCCTTCCAGGGTCTGCTTACCCGCGGGGAAGTTCGCGCCGGAGAAGTCGTCCTTGACCGGCTTGTTCAGGCAGACCGGGATGCCGCCGACGGCCTTGGTGATCTCGCTGAAGCCGTAGAGGTTGATCTCGGCGTAGTGGTCCACGGTCAGCCCGGTGAGCTTGCCGATGGTGTTGATCAGGTTCTTGCGCCCGGCGGTCACCGACTCCTTGTCCACCGTGGCCGCGTCCTTGCCCTGGCCACGCAGTTCCTTGGCCTTGGCGAGTTTGCCGCGGGCGTAGGCGGAGTTGAGCTTGTGCTTGCCGAACCCGCCCGCGATGTCCACATAGGAATCCCGCGGCAGCGAGACCGCGAAGGCCTTCTTGGCCGGATCGGCCGGGACGTGCACCAGCATCATGGTGTCGGTGTTCTGCTCCCCGTTGGCATCCCCGGCCTGCAGGGCGTCGAGGACTTCCCGGGAGAGCGGCCGTCCCTGGGCGTCGGTACGCGAGTCCACCCCGACCAGCAGGATGTTGGTGTCGGTGCCGGGGGCCTTGGGCAGCACCGGCTCACCCTTGTCGTCGGTGATGACGTTGTCGGTGGCCAGGCCGATGGTGGCCTGCCGGTAGGTCAGGTAGCCGGCGGCGGTGGCGGTGAGCGCGGCGACGGAGACCAGCACCAGGCCGGTCTTGCCTATCCCGGACAGCACTCGCCGAGTCGAGGTGGACTTTTTCGCGTTCATCGCGCTCATTTCAGGTAGTCGGTGAGCAGGGCGGGGGTCAGGTTGTTCGCGCGGGCCTGGTCCACGAATGCCTGGACGTCCTGCTCGAAGGTGTTGCGGAAGTGCATGAGCACGATGGAGCCGGGCCGGAACTCGTGCGGCCCGCTGAACTGCACCTTGCCGTTGATGATCTCCGAGCCCCAGTGCACGACCCACTTGATCCCGGCCTCACCGGCGGCCTTGAGCGTGTTGTCGTCGAAGTTGCCAAACGGCGGGCGGAACAGGGTCGGGCGGGCGCCGAACTCGGTGGCGTAGGTGTCGGAGACCGGGCCGATCTCGGTGCGCTGGGCATCCAGGGAACGGCCCTTGAGGTTGGGATGGGACTCGGTGTGGTTCTCGATCGCACTGCCGGTCTCATCCCGGAGCTTCTGGTAGAAGCCGGGGTCCTGCTTGACGTAGGAGTTGGTCAGGAAGAAGGTCGCCTTGACCCCGTTGCGCTTGAGGATGTCGATCATGTCGGGGCGGCGGGTGGCGCCGTCGTCGATGGTCAGGAACACCACCCGGTCCTGGGTGTCGACCTTGTAGATCACCTTGGCGGGCTCGCCACTGGGCACCGGGCGCGGCGCCGGGTCCGGGGATTTGTCCGCCGACTCCGGGCCGGGGCTGCTCGCGGCGGGTTCGGGGGTCCCGGCGGTGTTCCGGTTGAGCAGCAGCGCCACCACGATCAACGCGAGCACAGCCGCGGCCACGTAACGGAACGGACCGAGACGCTTGAGCATGTGAACAACTCTCCGAAAGTTGTCTGAGCAGGACGTTTCCGACGCTAAGCGCGCTTTGTCATGGCCGTCCGACGGTTCTGTAACAGCCGCCCGGCACTCCCCCGCCAGGCAGGTAACACCCGGTGGGGCGGGTGCGCCGTCCGCGCCGGGGCGTGGTTGCCTGGGCACAATGAGCGGCATGCGAAGGCGGATCGGCCCCGCGGCGGCCCTGGGCGCCGCCCTGCTGGCCGCCGGGTGGGTCACAGCCGGGTGCGCCACGGTCGGCGGCGTCCAGGTGGAAGGCCCGGCCAGCCAGGTCAAACCACCCCCGACCAGCCCGCCCACCAGCAGCGGCACCGCCCCCAGCGCCGATGCCATCGCGATCCTGCGCGCCGACCCCCAGGTCGGGGAGAAGATCAAACTCCAGCTCAAGCCGTGTGGGGACAGCCGGTACGCGGTGGATGTCCGCTTCATCGACCTCACCGGGGACGGCAACGCCGAACTGCTGGCCTCCATCCGCGCCTGCGCAGGCAGCGTCGCCGGGGTCTACCCGGGTCGCGGGGTGCTGGGCAGTTACATCTACGAGCTGACCGCCACCCCGCCGCGGCGGCTGTTCGGCACCGAGGAACCCGGCAACGTGATCAAGGTCGAACCCAGCATCGGGTTCGTGCTCAGCCACCCCGTCTACGAGCCCGCCGACCGCAGCTGCTGCCCCAGCGGCGAGGAGATCACCGTCTACCGCTGGACCGGAACCGCCTTCGAGGAGTTCAAGAAGTGAGCGGCTTGCACGTGCTGCTGGTCGAGGACGACGACGTCATCCGCGAGGCCACCCAGCTGACCCTGGAACGCGACGGCTTCACCGTCACCGTGGCCGCCGACGGACTGGCCGGCCTGGCCGCCTACCGCGAACACCGCCCCGACGTCGCGCTGCTCGACATCATGCTGCCCGGCCTCAACGGGGTCAGCCTGTGCCGCCAGATCCGCGAGGAAGGCCCCACCCCGGTGATCATGATGTCCGCCCGCGCCGACCCCATCGACGTGGTACTGGGATTGGAGGCCGGCGCCGATGACTACGTGACCAAACCCTTCGACTCCACCGTGCTGGTCGCCCGCATCCGCGCGGTGGTCCGCCGGATGGCGCGCGCCGGGCGCGAGGCCGAGGACACCGTGCTGCGCTTCGGCGACCTGGAGATCCACAAGAACGGCCTGGAAGTCCGCCTGGCCGGCGAGCAGGTCGAGCTGACCCCCACCGAACTGCGGCTGCTGCTCTGCTTCGCCGACTCCCCCGGCAACGTGCTCACCCGCGACGTGCTGCTGGAACAGGTGTGGGATTACCAGTGGGGCGGGGACTCCCGGGTGGTGGACGTGCACGTGCAACGGCTGCGGGTCAAGATCGGGCAGGACCGGATCGAGACCGTGCGCGGCTTCGGCTACAAGCTACGGGGCTGAGCCGGTGTTCCCGACAACCCTGCGCTGGCGACTGAGCGCGGTCATCGCCGTGGTCGGCGCACTGGTCGCGATCGCCTTGAGCGTGCTGGTGCGCACCGAGTTCGCCCGCATGCAACTCACCGACGCCCGCCGCCTGCAGGACGAACGCATCCAGCTCGTCGTGCGCGACTACGCCATGTCCGGCACCGCCACCCTGGGCGCCGACCTGGACTCCCCCGACCTGCCCCGCGAACTCCGCGACTCCGTGCACGGCGGCCAGCGCGCCACCTACCTGGAACGCCGCCCCGGCCAAGCATGGATCTGGGCGGCGGCGGAAACCGACGGCAAGATCCTGTCCATCCGCACCTCCTACGCCGACAAGGACGACGCCCTCGACCAGCTCGACCAGGTCCTGGTCATCGGCTCAGCCGCGGTCGTCGTGCTCGGCACCCTGCTCGGCGTGATCCTCGGCGCCCGCCTGTCCCGGCGCCTGCGCCTGGCCGCCACCGCGGCCCGCCAGGTCGCCGACGGCGACACCGAGGTCCGGGTCCGCGACGCCATCGGCGACCGCCCAGCCGACGAGACCGCCGAACTCGCCCAGGCCGTGGACGCCATGGCCGATGCCCTGCAGGAACGCCTGGCCGCCGAACAACGCGTCACCGCCGACATCGCGCACGAACTACGCACCCCGGTCACCGGACTGGTCACCGCCGCCGAACTCCTGCCGCCGGGCCGCCCCGCCGAAATGGTCCGCGACCGCATCAAAGCCCTGCGCGGACTGGTCGAGGACGTCCTCGAAGTCGCCCGCCTGGACACCGCCACCGAGAAGGCCGAACTGACCGAGTTCGACCTGCTCACCTTCGTCCAGCGCCGGGTCACCGCCCTCACCCCCGAAGCCCAGGTCAGCGGCGAGTCCCAGACCGTGCTCACCGACCCGCGCCGACTGGAACGGGTCCTGGTCAACCTGCTGATCAACGCCCGCCGCCACGGCAAACCACCCGTGGAGGTCCACGTCGACGGGCGCACCCTGCGGGTCCGCGATCACGGACCCGGCTTCGGCACCGACCTGCTCCGCGACGGCCCCAGCCGCTTCCGCACCGGCAGCAGCGACCGCGGCACCGGACACGGCCTCGGCCTGACCATCGCCGCCGCCCAGACCCGGGTGCTCGGCGGCACCCTGACCTTCGCCAACGCCGAAGACGGCGGCGCGGTCATCACCCTGGAACTACCCGCGAACCCAGCCCTACCCGACGGGAGCGGTCTCGGCGGGAGCGGTCTCGCCACCGGTTGAGCCACCCACCGTGGCGTCCTCGGCGGGCCGCTCCGCCCGCACCAGCCCGGCCAGCGCACCCGAGTCGTTGACCTTCCACACATACGGCCGGTGCTCGGTGTAGTGGATCACCGAGGCCGCCCCCGGATCGACCAGGATCCGCTGGAAGGCGTCCAGGTGCGACCCCAGCGCGTCGGCCAGGATCGCCTTGATCACATCACCGTGACTGCACGCCACCCAGATCGCCTCGGCCCCGTGCGCCGCGCTGATCCGCGCGTCATGCTCGCGGACCGCGGCCACCGCCCGCGCCGACACCGCCGCCAGACCCTCACCGCCAGGGAAGACCGCCGCGGAAGGGTGCTGCTGCACGACCTTCCACAACGGTTCCTTGAGCAGATCGGTGATCGCCTTGCCCGTCCACTCGCCATAGTCCACTTCGGACAGTCGCGGCTCGTCAAGAGGGGTCAGCTCCAGCGCGGCGGCCAGCGGCGCCAGGGTCTCGGCGCAGCGCTGCAGCGGCGAGGAGACGATCTCGGCGATCGGCACCCCGGCGAACCGCTCGACCAGGCCCTGCGCCTGGGTCAGGCCGTCCTCGTGCAGGCCCACCCCTTCGGCCCGTCCGGCCAGGGTCCCGGAACCGTTGGCCACCGATCGTGCATGCCGCAGAAGGATGAGCGTCGCCACCCCGGCAGCTTACGTGCCACCACCCACACCACCGGTTCCAGGCACCCAGCGGGTGCGGATCGGCCATTTCACCGCACGCTCGCCGGGCTCGGCTGCTAGGAACGAAGACATGTCGAACAGCACTCGCCTGGCCCGCGGCCTGCTCGCCCTCGCCGCCCTCAGCACCCTGTTCCTGGCCCCGGCCGCCTCCGCCGCACCCGCCGCCGCACCGGTGGCCGCCTGCGCCGAGGACCTGGCCGCCGGTCCGTGCACGGACAACTGCCGCCGCAAGTACGAGGACAGCCGCCGCAACTGCGACCTCGCCTACGACCGCTGCCTGCGCAGCGGAACGCCCGCGGTCAAGTGCCGGGAACAGAACCGGGCCTGCCGGGCCCAGGCCGAACAGGCCTACCGGCGCTGCCTGGGCACCTGCACCCGCCGCGCCGAGGGTCAGGTCGCCGACATGTAACCCGAGGACAGCATCGCCAGCACGAACAGGCCCAGCACCACCCGGTACCAGACGAAGACGTACACGCTGTGCTTGGCCACGAACTTCAGCAGCCAGGCGATGGTCACATAGCCGATGGCGAAGGCCACCACGGTGGCCACGATCATCTGCGCGATGCTCGGCGCGTTCGCCCCGGCCCGCTCGAAGACATCCGGCAGCGAGAAGATCCCCGCCGCCACCACAGCCGGGATGGCCAGCAGGAACGAATACCGGGTCGCCGCCGCCCGGTTCAACCCGATGAACAGACCCGCCGTGATCGTGCCACCCGAGCGTGAGACCCCCGGCACCAGCGCCATCGCCTGCGCACAGCCCATGATCAGGCCGTCCTTGAGCGTCATCTGCTCCACCGTGCGCTTCTGCCTGCCGTACAACTCCGCCGCGCCCAGCACCAGCCCGAACACCACCAGTGTGGTGCCCACGACCCACAGGTTGCGGCCGCTGGTGCGGATCTGCTCCTTGAACAGCAGCCCCAGCACACTGATCGGGATGGTGCCGATGATCACGTACCAGGCCAGCCGGTAGTCCTGGGTCTGACGCACCGCGGCGTTGCCGAACCCGCGGAACCAGGTGCCCACCAGGCGGAAGATGTCCTTGGCGAAATAGATCAGCACCGCCGCCTCGGTGCCCAGCTGGGTCACCGCGGTGAAACTCGCGCCCGCGTCCCGCCCGAAGAACAACTCCGAGACGATCCGCAGGTGACCGGAACTGGAGATCGGCAGCATCTCGGTCAGCCCCTGGACCACGCCGAGGACGAGGGCTTCCAGCCAGGTCATGGCTCAGACCACCATCCCGCGGTCGCCAACTGATTCGATGACCCGGTCGGCGACCGCGAGATGATGCGCCACTTACCCCACTCCAGCTGCTTCCAAGGCTTCGACCGCGACGCGAAGGGACAGCGTCGCCTCGTCAAGATCTTGCAGCATCGCCGAAACGGTCAGCGTGGTGACCCCCGCCTGCGCGAAAGCCTTGATCCGCTCGGTGATCCGCTCCTTGGGCCCCAGCAGCGAGGTGGCGTCGATGAACTCCAGCGGCACCGCGGCCAGCGCGCCCTCGTAGTCCTTGGCCAGGAACTTGTCCTGCACCTCCTGGGCCTGCTCGCCGAAGCCCATCCTGGTGGCCAGGTCCTTGTAGAAGTTCTTCTGCTTGCTGCCCATCCCGCCCAGGTACAGCGAGGCGTACGGCCGGACCTTGTCCGCGCAGGCCTGCCAGTCCTCCCCGACCACCAGCGGCACGGTCGGCACGACGTCGAAGCCCGCCATGGTCTTGCCCGCCCGCTCCCGGCCGACCCGGATCGACTCCAGGCTCTCCGCGGAGTGCTCAGGGGAGAAGAACACCCCGAGCCAGCCATCGGCGATCTCGCCGGTCAGCTCCAGGTTCTTCGGACCGATCGAGGCCAGGTAGATCGGGATGTGCTCACGCGCGGGGTGCACGGTCAGCGTCAGCGCCTTGCCGGGACCATCCGGCAGCGGCAGCGTGTAGTGCCGCCCCTCGTACTTCAGCCGCTCCCTGGCCAGTGCCTTGCGCACGATCTCCACGTACTCCCGGGTCCGGCCCAGCGGCTTGTCGAAACGCACGCCGTGCCAGCCCTCCGAGACCTGCGGTCCGGACACGCCCAGTCCCATCCGGAACCGGCCGTCGGAGAGGGTGTCCAGGGTCGCCGCGGTCATCGCGGCCATCGCCGGGGTCCGCGCCGGGATCTGGAAGACCGCGGAACCGACGTCGATGCGTTCGGTCTGCGCGGCGATCCAGCTCAGCACGGTGGGCGCGTCGGAGCCATAGGCCTCCGCGGCCCAGACCACGGAGTAGCCGAGCCGGTCGGCCTCCTTGGCCAGGTCGAGGTTCTCGGCGTCGTTACCGGCGCCCCAATATCCGAGGTTCAGCCCAAGTCGCACTCGCCGAACCTTACTCGCTAGTAACAAACCGGGTAGGCCACCGTGACACCGGTCACACGACCGAGTGACCCGCCACCACGGCCCAGGTACCCACAACAGGCTCACCAAGCACCTAGGGTTGTGCGGCGTGGAACAGCGACAGCTCGGCCGCAGCGGCCTCCGGGTCTCCCGCACGGCCCTCGGCACCATGTCCTGGGGACGCGACACCGACGCCGACGAAGCCGCCAACCTGCTGCTCGCCTTCTGCGAAGCCGGCGGCACCCTCGTCGACACCGCCGATGTCTACAACGACGGACTCGCCGAGGAAATCCTCGGCAGCCTGCTCACCGAGGCCATCCCGCGCACCGACATCGTGCTGGCCACCAAAGCCGTCGCCCGCCGCACCGAAGGCCCCTTCGGCGGCGGCGCCTCCCGCGGCGCCCTGCTCACCGCCCTGCACGACTCACTACGCCGCCTCAACACCGACCACATCGACCTCTGGCAACTACACGCCTGGGACGCCAGCACCCCCATCGAGGAAACCCTCGCCGCCCTCGACACCGCCGTCACCAGCGGCAAAGTCCGCTACACCGGCATCTCCAACTACTCCGGCTGGCAAACCGCCACCGCCGCCGCCCGCCAGCACGCCCAGCACAGCCCAGCCCCACTGATCTCCACCCAGGTCGAATACTCACTCCTGGAACGCGGCGTCGAACGCGAGGTCATCCCCGCCGCCACCCACCACGGACTCGGCCTGCTCCCCTGGGCCCCACTCGGCCGCGGCGTGCTCACCGGCAAATACCGCAACGGCACCCCAGCCGACTCCCGCGGCGCCAGCCCGCACTACGCCCCCTACGTCGAACACCACCGCACCGAACGCACCGCCCGCATCGTCCAGGCCGTGGCCACCGCCGCCGACGGCCTGGGCACCTCACCCCTGGCCGTCGCCCTCGCCTGGGTCCGGGACCGCCCCCAGGTCATCGCCCCCGTCATCGGCGCCCGCGACACCGCCCAGCTCACCGGCTGCCTCGCCGCCGAGGAACTCACCCTGCCCCCGGCCATCCGCGCCGCCCTCGACGACGTCAGCGCGGTCGAACTCAGCTATCCGGAACGCCCGCTGCCGTGAGCATCGACCGCAACAACGCCCCCACCGCCCGCCGGTCCCTCGGCGCCACCCCATCCACCGGAGCCTCCCAGGTCAGCTCCACATGCGCCCGCCCCGGCACCGCGGGCGCATCCGCCCGATAGACCACCAACCGGGCAACCCCATGCCGCAACACGAACGAGAACTCCCGGCCATCGGCCAGGTGCCCGTGACCGTGCGCGTGCTCCCCCACCCGCAGCCCTTCCAGCACAAAGGAACCCCGCGAGCCGGTGCTGTTCATCGAGGGCTCCTTCAACGGACGGGGCGGTTCGGGGTCGATACGGCCAACACGGTAATACTTCGTTCAACAACTACTACGAGTTACAAGTCGTGGAGTTGTTCACACCCGGAACGTGACGAGCGCGTGAACTTCCGGGATGCTGAACGCACCGCGGTCAACACGGGAGGAAACGAGTGCGTCGGCTGATGGCGGCCCTGCTTACCGGAACAGTCCTGCTCACGGCCTGTTCAACAAGCCAGAGCAGCACCAACGAACAGCCACCCGACGAGGTCATCCCCGCAGGCCCCGCGGTCGCCGCGGCCCGCGGCGCGATCCCCGCGGGCACCGTCACGCCGCTACCGGGCAAGGCCACCGCCCTCACCCTGGACGAGACCACCCGAACGGTCGCCATCGCGGTCACCGACCCCGCCCGGCTGCTGCTCTACCCGGCCGACAACCTCACCGCCACCCCCCGGGAAATCCCGCTGCCCGGCCCGGTCGACCAACTCTCCCTTGTGGACGGAAAACTCCTGGCACCGGTGCGCGCCAACGGAAAACTCCTCCGCATCACCCTGCCCGCAGGCGCCGCCGAGACCTTCGAGGTCAGCGGCGGCCCGCTCTCGGCCACCCAGGTCGGCGACCGCACCATCGTCGCGCTGCGTGAACCCGGCCAGGGCATCGCCGTGCTCAACTCCGCGGGCAAGCTCGAACGCACCATCAACGAAGGCTTCCGCGGCGTCAGCGCCGTCCTGCCCGCGGGCAAGAAGGTCGTCGTCCTCGACGAACTGCGCACCGCCGTCATCGAGGTCGACCCCGCCACCGGCGAACTGGGCGCGGGCCTGCGCGCGGGCGATGCCACCACCCACGCGGTCACCGACCGCTTCGGCCGCGTCCTGGCCGTGGACACCCGCGGCGGCGAACTGCTCGCCTTCTCCACGAACCCACTGATCATGCGCCAGCGCTACCCCGTGCCAGGGGCGCCCTACGGGATCGCCTACGACCGCACCAGGGACCTCGCGTGGATCACCCTCACCGAACGCGACGAGGTGGTCGGCTACAACGTCGCCGCCGGCTCGCCGGAGGAGAAGTATCGCTTTGCCACCGTGCACCAGCCCAACTCGGTGACGGTGGATCCGAAGAGCGGACGCGTACTGGTCGCCTCCGCGGACGGAGGAGGGGTACAGGTGGTGCAACCATGAGTGCTGCTGCCAACGAGGCGGTGGTCGACGGAGACTGGGAGTACCAGCCGCTGCGCATCCCCCCGGGAGTCTCCCGGCGCGCGGCGGCCACCCAGCTCGCCATCCACGCCGAGTTCGCCGGGTGGGAGCTGTCCAGGGTACTGCTGTTCTCCGACGGCACCCGCAAGGTCTGGCTCCGCCGCAAACGCCGACCGGCCCACGCCGGCCTACCCGGGATCATCATCTAGCCCGACCTTCACCCCCGGGCCGAAGGCTCGCCAGACACACCTGCCTCAAGCACCGCGAGGTCCCGCACCGCGTAACGGTGGTGCTCGGCCTCTTCCTTCAGCACCACCTTGAGGCAGCGGCGCACGACGTACTCCTGGTCGGGATACGGATCCGCCGGCTTACGACCGCACACCCGGTCGAGTTCGGCCGCGGTGAGCCCATCGACGACCCGCCGCATCGCGGCCATCCGGGCCAGCCGCGGCGCGAGCACCTCGTCCAGGGCCGGGGTGGCATCGAGGGTGAGGCCGAGCTTCGCCGCCGCCTCGGGCGGCATTCCCCCGGCTGGGAAGCCCAACGGGTGGTAGGGCGCTTCCTCCTCCAGCACGGCGCTGCCGAGCCAGGCGTCACTGGCGAACAGCAGATGCCGCTGGGTCTCGACCAGGGACCACTCGCCGCCGACCCGCTCGTGCAGTGTCGCCTCGGGCAACAGCCTCGCCCGGGCCAGGGTCGCGTTCCACCGGGACTCGACGGCCGCCCACGCGGCCCGGTAGTCCTCGGGGGAGGCCGCATCCCGCGCCAGCACCCGTGCGGGATGCAGGCGGTCCAGCTCGGCCTCGACGTAGGCGGTCACGTCGACGTCGTTGACCACGACGCGCTCGAAGGCGCCACCGAGGTAGACCTCGCTGCCGTAGCAGTCGACGATCTTCAGACCGTCCACCTCGCAATCGCGGATCTCCAGGCCGGCGAGATCGCACAGGTGGATACGGGCACCGCGGAACTGGTCGCTCTGGGCGTATTCGGAAACCACCACGGCAGTCTGGCACCCATCCTGCCTCTGGGCAGGGTCTTTTCTTGGTTTTTGAGTGATTAATTTCAGTTGACACTGAACTTATCGAGTCAAGAAAGAATTATGGGTACGGCAACTCCGCCGGGTCCGCCGCTGATACGACACCGCCGTCACCGCCAGGGCGAGCCCGAACCCGGCGAAGCCCACCGCACCCACCAGCGCCACCCACAGCGGCGCCTCCGCACTGCCCGGCAACACCCCGAGCACCACCAGCAGCACCCACCCCAGCCCCACCACCCCGTACGGCCCGAGCAACGCCCCCAGCCAGGCAGGCCCCAGCACCAGCCACCGCGGCAACCGCTCCCCCCACGGCCGCGCCAGCGCCAGCAACAGCACCATGCCCACCACCGCGGCGACCGCGGTCGCGTCCACGCCGTAGCGCGCCAGCAAGCCGTACAAGCCCTCGGTCAGCTCCGGACCAGCGCCGAATCCCGCCGCCCACCACGACTTCAGCACCACATACGGCACAAACGCGGCAATGCCGAGGTAGCCGATCCGGCGCACCCGCCCCGAAACCGGCCCCGCCTCCCCCGGCTCACCACACCGGCCGCACACCCCACGACTGCGCCGCTGATAGGACACCGCCGTCGCCGCGAACAGCCCCGCCCCCACCAGCGCACCCACCTGTCGCAGCAGCCCCGGCCAGTCCGCCAGCATCCCGGAGATCACGAACGCCACCACCGAGATCACCGTGAACATCCCCGCTGCCAACGCCAGCGCGCTCATCAGCCACGCCCCGGCCGGCACCAGCCGGCCACCGCGGGGCCGGATCGCGGCCACGGCGATCACCACCGCGACCGGGGCCAGGCCAAGGACGATCCAGGGACCGTCGAGCACCTGGTTCAAGCCCGCGTACCCCACCACCCAGGCTGCCGCCGCGTACGGCGTCCACTCCGGCCAAGCCATCATCGCCCACCTCCGGCACCAGCCTCGCCGGGGCGCGGGGCGGCGAACTCCCGCCACAGGGCGAAACGGCTCCCGCGTCAGGGGGAGGCCGGTGCGCCGCGCTGCCAGCTGGTCCGGGTGATCTCGTACTCGACCTCGTCCTGTCCGCCGGAGTGGAAGGCCCGCACGAACGAGAGCCCGACGGCGGTCATGGTCGCCCGGGAGGCGGTGTTGCCGGCCAGGGTCTGGGCGAAGATCCGGTCGAGCCCGGCCTCGGTGAAGCCGTAGCGGATCAGCTCGCGGGCGCCCTCGCCGGCATAGCCGCGGCGCCATCGGCTGCGCAGCAACCGGTAGCCGAGATCGGCCTCGCCGTCGACCTCGGGCTGGTCCGGCCCGTGCGGTGGCTGCAGGATCCACCAGCCGACGAACCCGTCCTCGGCGAAACCAGCCCAGAACCCGAGACCGGGCACCTTCCGCGCGGCGGCGAGCCGCCTGCGGTGCGACTGCTCGACCTCGGCGCGGGAGTGCGCCCGGCCGCCGAGGTAGCGCATCACCTCTGGGTCGGCGTCCAGCTCGATCTCCAGGTCGAGGTGCTCCTCGGCCAGTGGCACGAGGGTGAGCCGAGGGGTGTGCAAGGTGGGTTGGGCCATGGGTCGATCCTCGCGGCGAGGGCAAGCCGATTTGCCTGCTCTCCGGCGGGTTTGGGATGGGTTCGGTTTGCTGGAGTTGATTTCACTCGACACTGAAGTGATCGTGACAAGAGAATTCTGCGGGTCGTGCTGGTCTCCGCTGTTCGCGGGCGGTCCTAGCCAGCGGCCCGGATCGCGGCCATCACCTCATCCCGGACCACCAGGCCGACGCCGTGCGCCTGTCCCTGGATCACCCGCAGCGTGCAGTCCGGCAGCGTGTCCGCCAGCCGCCGGGCCACCGGCAGCGGCACGTTGGTGTCCTGATCACCGTGCCAGGCCAGTACCGGCGCGGTGATCTCGCTCAGCGCGAACCCCCACGGCCGGGCGATCATGACCAGCTCCTGGGCCGCCGCGCGACCGCCGTCCCGCAACGCGCCCGCGGCTGCCCCGGCCAGCCAGCCGGTGTCCACCCCGTGGAGGGCGGCCCGGTCCGCGGGCGAGGCGCGGCGCAGCATCGACTGCTCGAACCTGCGGGCCCCGGCCGGGTCGCGCACCAGCCTGCTCAGCCCGCCCAGCTGCAGGCGCAGCAGCCAGGGCGCGTGCTGGGCGAGCAGGAACAACCAGCGGTTGCCGCCGCGCATGCCTTGGCGCACCTGGCTTTCGTGCCCTGGTCCGATGGCGGCCAGCAGGATCGTGCTGGTCAGCCGGTCCGGCAGCGCGTGCGCCATGGCCAGGGCGTGCGGGCCGCCGCCGGACTCCCCCACCGCGGCGAACCTGGCCAGGCCGAGGTGATCGGCGAGGCAGGCGAGGTCGGCGGCGTAGCGGGCCAGCGAGCGGCGCGGGTCGAAATCCGAGGCGCCGCAACCAGGTTTGTCCACCGAGAGCCAGCGCACCCCGGCCGCGCGGGCCGTCTCGTCGTAGACCCCGCCCAGCAGACCGGAGGCAGGCCAGCCCGGCGAGTACACGCAGGGCAGGCCCGCCGGGTCGCCGAACTCGTAGTAGCCCAGCCGCCGTCCGTCGGGCAGGGCCACCGTCCGTCCCTCAACCTCGCGCATGACCGCGATTCTGGCCGATCAGCCGCCGCTGCCCTGCCACTTGGCGAACATCTCGCGCACCTCCGGCGGCGAGGCGGCCAGCGCCTCGGCGTCCGGCTCGCCCGCGCTGACCACCGGGACGTGCACCAGCGCGTCGTAGGCGACCAGGGGGTCCAGCTCGTTGTAGTAGGTGCCGTTGCGGTGCTGGCCGGCCGCGCGCACGGCCTGCCGGTCGGCCTCGCCCAGCGTGCGCAGGTTGACGGCGAAGGGACCGTCGTGACTGGCCGCCATCAGCGCGTCCAGGCTGCCTGGCCGGGGTTCGGGCAGTTCCTCGAAGAACTCGCCTGCGAAGAAGCCACTGCCCAGCACCTGGCCGCTGCCCGAGGTGGTGCCGATCGTCCGGTAGTCCGCGCCCAGCCGGTCGGCCAGGTGCACGCCGAGGCCGGTCATCGGCGGCGTGCCCGGGATCGCGCCGGGGACCCGTTGCACGTGCCCGTTGTGCGCGCCGAGCACGATCCGGTCCTCCCGGCGCAGCACCCACTCCACGGTGTCGGCCAGGGTGGCCTCGCGGCTGAGTGAGGCGGTTTCCAGGTCGCCCTGGGCCATCGCGCGCACCATCACGTCCAGGGTGATGGCGGCGTGCAGCGCGCGCTGGGCCCGCTGGTAGGACTCGGCGCCGGTGCGGGCGGTGTAGTCGATCCGCCTGGCGGCCAGGCGGGCGAGCAGTCCGGCGAGTCCGGCGGTGAGCGTGTTCTTGCGCTCCGGTTCGAGTGCGCCGTACCCGCCCACCGCGGCCGGGATGCCGAAGGCGGAGGTGGCGGCGAAGGTCAGCGCGATCTCCCGGAGCACCGGGTCGGGCCGGTAGCCGGGATCGGCCTCGGCGAGGTAGCCGAGCACGGCGTCCAGGCTGGGCAGCGGGGTCACGTTGGAGCCGCCGAGGTCGATGCCGTAGTAGCGGACCGGCTCCGCCGCGGTGCGGTTGTGCTCGCGCAGCCATTCCAGCTGGAGCCGGACCGGCCGCCACAACCCGGTCAGCGAGCCGAACCCGTCGGCCATGACCGTGCCGACCGCGCCGGGGCCGCCGTTGATCCAGTCGTGCACCAGCTGTCCCTGGACGAACCCGTTCTCCTCGGTGCCTGCGACGAACCCGTGCCGCTGCACCAGGTAGCGCAGCACGCGGTGCCGCAGCCGCGGGAACTCGGTGCTGTAGTGCGAGCTTTCGCCGATCGCGACCACCCGCGCGTCGCCGATCACCTCGTCCAGCCAGCCCAGATCGTCGAGTGGCGCGGCCGGATCGAGTGTGTGCAATGGCAGCACCGCCTGATCGCTGAGCCTGGCCTGGGTGGAGATGTTCGTGCTCACCGGGAACCCCCTCTGCGCGTTTCCAACTTTGGGAACGGTACCAGATGTGGGATCGTAGGCCGGGTGGACACCCTCGACCTGCTGCTGCACCCGGTCCGGCTGCGCATCACCTGGTGCCTGTCCGGCGGCCGCACCGTCACCACCTCCGACCTGTGCGCCCAGCTCCCCGACGTGCCCAAAACCACCCTGTACCGGCACGTCGGCCTACTCGCCGAGGGCGGCATCCTGGAGGTCGCCGACGAACAACGCGTGCACGGCGCGGTCGAACGCCACTACCGGCTTCGCCAGGACCGCACCCTGGTCGATCCCGCGGCCGCCGCGGCGATGACGCTGGATGATCACCGGCACGGCTTCGCGGCGGCGATGGCGGCCCTGCTGGCGGAGTTCAACGCGTACCTGGACCGCGACGGGGCCAATCCGCCCGCCGATGGGGTGGGGTACAAGCAGGGGACGCTGTGGCTGAGCACGGCTGAGATGACGGAGCTGGCGGGTGAGATGGTGGCGTTGCTGCGGGCGCGGGCGGGCAACCAGGCCGCGGCGGACCGGGCTCCGTACCTGGTGAGCCCGATCTTCTTCCCGATCGCGCGGCCCGGGCAGCAGGACGAGGAGCGGTAGGCAACCGCCCACCCGGCGCGGACGGCCGCGACCCTGATGGCCCGGCGCACCCCTCACTCGCCGGGCCACTCCCCTTCGAGGCGGTTTGCCTTCCTTTCGCGTTTCGCTTGATTTCAGCCATCACTGAAGTAATCGAGTCAGCAAAGAACGCAAGCCAAGCAAGCTCGCCCCTGTTCAGCGGCTTGATCGACTACGGCAGCCGGTCCACCAGGGTCGCGATTCGGCCGGTGACCTCGTCCGGGTGTTCCAGCGGCAGCATGTGGCCCGCGCCCTGGACGATCACCTGCTCCCCTCCGCCGAGCACCTTCGCGATCTCCGCGACATGGCTGGTCGGGCACAACCGGTCCTGGTCGCCGGTCATGATCACGATTTCCGCGCCGCCCAGCGGGGCGCCCTCCACCACCGCCATCGCGGCCTGCCGGTCGTGCCGGTCCAGCGCGGGTTTGAACTGGGCCACCGTCTCCGGCCAGTTCGACCACACCATGTCCGCGGTCAGGTCCACGTCCTCGGCCCGTGGGGCCGCGCCGAAGAGGAACCAGCGCAGGCCGGCGGTCTTGGCCGGTTCGATCTTCTCTCGGACCTTGCGCACCACCGGGCCGAACAGCCGTTCCAGCTCGTGCACCAGTCTGCCCACCGGCTGGGCCAGGCCCAGGTTGGTCTCGGCGAAGCCGCCGGCCGCGGTGGAGAGCAGCACCAGGCCGCCGATCCGCTGGGAGAACAGCCTCGGGCGCCGCACCGCCAGCGCCAGCGCGGCCATCCCGCCCATGGAGTGCGCGACCAGCACCACCCGGCCGCTGGGCACGGCGCGTTCGATGACCACGGCCAGGTCGTCGGCCAGCTGGTCGATGGTGGCGGTCTCCGGAGTGGCGGGGCTGGACTCGCCGTGGCCGCGGTGGTCGTAGGCGAGCAGTTGCACCGGCCGGGCCACCGCGGTTTCGAGCACGCCGAGCTGGCGGTGCCATTCCCGGTGGTCCAGGGCGTAGCCGTGGGCGAACAGCACGGTCAGCGGGGCGGCCGGGTCGCCGCGGCGGAGCAGGTTCAGCACGGTCCCGTCTTCGAGGAGCAAGGCTTCGCTCATGTCCGCCCTAACGACGTTCGGCTGGATCGGTTACGGCGAGCGGGCACACATCCCCTGGTCGTGGGTTTGGCAACGGGGACGAATAGTGGGGTGCACTGCAAGTTTGGGGTGTGTTTCACTTCGACGGTGAGCACCCCGGGGCTGCGTGAGCGGAAGAAGCGGCAGACCGCGCGCCGGATCACCGAGGTGGCGCTGGAGCTGTTCGTGGCCCGGGGTTTCGACCGGGTGACCGTCGCCGAGGTCGCCGAGGCGGCGGAGGTCTCGGTGAACACCGTCTACAACTACTTCCCGGCCAAGGAAGACCTGGTGCTGCCGCCGGATCAGGCCTCGCCGGACCGGCTGACCGAGATCGTGCGGGTCCGGCCTGCCGGGATGTCGGCGGCGCGGGCCGTGCTCGCGCAGCTGCGGGCCGAGGTGCGGCGGCGGGACCGGGCGGCCGGGCTCACCGAGGGCTTCGGCCGGGTGCTGCCGATGATGCTGGCCGCGCCGACCCTGGCCGCCCGGCTGGAGCGGCTGGGCGCGGAGATGGTGGATTCGCTTGCCGCGCAACTGGTTCGGGAGACCGGGGACCGTGGGCTGCTGCCCCGGCTGGTGGCCGGGCAGATCGGCTGGGCGCACGCGCTGGTCTTCGGCGAGATCGGGCGGCGCACGGTGGCCGGGCAGCGGCCGGCGACCATCGCCGCCGCGGTGCTCCGGCTGCTGGACGGGGTGCAGGACGTGCTCGGGGATCGAGTGCTGGGTTATGCCGTACGAGAGGACAGAGTGGTGTTTCGGGTCAGTATCCGCGGGAAGTTCGAGCCGCTGTCCGAGGCGCAGCGCGCGGCGCTGGCCGCGGCCAGTGGGATTGGGTTCACCGAGGCGGGAGCGTTCAGCCACGATCCGGGCGCGACCGTGTTCACCTTCCGCTGCCAGCTGGCCGCCGAGCCGGACGACGATGACGAGGTCGCCGAGCTGAAGGCCCTGGATGTGCTTGCCGCGCACGGGCTTCCGGTGCGCGAGGGGTACAAGGTGGCGGTCACCGACATGCGGGATATCAAGATCAAGCGCAAGGGCCGCTGAGGGTCAGCGGGCGCGCAGGCCGTCCACGGCCAGGCTGAGCAGCCGGTCGGCCAGGCCCGGTTCGGCCGGGTGTTCGTCGGCGACCAGGCCGATCGCGGTTGCCAGCCGCATCAGGTCGCGGACCTGGGCGTCCGGGCGGGCGGAACCTGCTTGTTGGGCACGGGCCAGCAGGTCCGCGCCCGCCTGTTCCACCGGCTGTCTCAGGTCGGCCAGGCTCGCCTGGGACTCCCCCGTGGCCTGGGCGATGGCCAGGCAGGCGCGGTGCCGGGTCAGCACCGCGCGCAGCCAGGCAGCCAGGTCGGCGAACGGGTCGGCGGTGCGCAGGTCGGCGGCCAGGGTGAGCAGGGCCTGGGCCTCGCCGTGGAAGACCGCGTCGACCAGGTCGCCCCTGGCCGGGAAGTGCCGGTACAGGGTGCCGATGCCGACGCCGGCCCGGCGGGCGATCTCCTCCAGTGAGGCGGTGGTCCCGGCGGCCAGGAAGGCGGTCCTGGCCTCGGCGACGAGGCGGTCGCGGTTGCGCTGGGCGTCCGCCCGCATGGGTCCTCCCCTGGTTCACCGCCTAAGCGGAGGGTAGCCTCCGTTCATGGGTATTTCCAGTGAGCGGGCAATTGAGCACCTGATGCTGCGCTATGCCGAACAGGTGGACGCGGGTGAGTTCGACCAGGTCGGCGCGTTGTTCGCGGACGGGTCCTTCCGCGATGGCAGCGAGGCGCGCGGTGCGGCGGCGGTCACGGCGAAGTTCCGGGAGATGCTGGTGGTCTACCCGGACGGCACGCCGCGGACCAAGCACGTCACCACCAACATCGTGATCGAGGTGGATGAGGAGGCGGGCACGGCGACGGCCCGCGCCTACTTCACCGTGCTGCAGGCGACGCCGGAGCTGCCGTTGCAGATCATCGCGGCCGGGCGGTACCGGGACACCTTCCAGCGGCTGGACGGCCGGTGGCGGTTCGCGTCCCGGCACGCCCAGGCCGACCTGTCAGGCGAGCTGCGGCACCACCTCAGCCCGCGGGTGCTCGCCGGGATCGCCCAGCGCTGAGCGGGTCAGGTGGTGCGGTGGTTGCGCACGGCGTGCTCGAAGCCGGGCAGTCTGGGCGCGAGCAGGGCGTCCACGGCCAGCGGGTCGATCGCGTTGCGCCGCTGGACCTCCTGCCGGGCGGGCGTGCTGGTGTTGATCTCGTGCGTGCCGGCTGCCAGCGCGGCGATGATCTCGCCGACCACCTCGGCCAGGGGGCGCAGGCCCATGCCGTACTCCTCCCCCGCCTCGGTGCTGGTCATCATGTCGGTGTCGGTGGCGCCCGGGTAGGAGGTGGCCACGTGCAGACCGGTGCCGTGCAGCTCGCGGCGCAGCGATTCGCCGAACCGGGCCAGACCGGCCTTGGTCGCGGCGTAGACGCCGTAGAAGGGCAGGCCGAGCAGGGCCATGCCGCTGGCGATGTTGAGGATCAGCCCGCCGTTGCCGGGCGCCGCCGCGCGCAGGGCGGGCAGCAGGGCGCGGGTGAGCAGGATCGGCGCGGTGAGGTTGAGGTCGATCATCGCGTGCACATCGCGGATCTCGTGCTGTTCCAGGCGGCCGGCCCGCACGTTGCCGGCGTTGTTGACCAGCAGGTCGACCCGGCCCAGTTCCACCGCCAGCGCCCGGCCGATCCCGCTGCCGGCTCCGGTGACCACGCCCGCTCGATCGTGCAGATCCATGACAACCCCTCTGAGTAGGTCTCTCCAATCTAGACCACTAAATAGGAGTGGCCAACCCAGTGGGGTAGCCTCTGCCCCATGACGCAGGCGATCAGCAGGCAGGCGCGGTGCGCGGTGGCCCGCGGCGTTGACCTGCTCGGCGAGAAATGGGTCCTGATGATCACGCGGGAGGCCTTCTGGGGCCGCACCCGCTTCTCCGACTTCCGCAAGAACCTCGGCGTGGCGCCGGATGTGCTGGCCAACCGGCTGGCCGCGCTGGTGCACGAAGGCGTGCTGGAGCGGCGCGCCTACCAGGTGACCGGGGCCAGGGCCCGCGAGGAGTACGTGCTCACCCCGGCGGGCCGGGACCTGGTGTTCGTGCTGGCCGGACTGGCCCGCTGGGGTCAGGAGCACCGGCCGGTGAAGGCCGGGACCACGCCGGTCTACACCGACGCGGAGACCGGCGAAGAGGTCGAGTTGTGCTTTGTCACCAAGGACGGCAGGCGGGTTGAGCCCGGCGGCCTGGCCGTACGCGCCGGCGAACCACCCTGAGCCAGTCGAGTTGGCCCAAGTCGTACGCATAGTTGGCCCAACCGGGCGTACCACTTTGGCCAACTCGACGTTGGGCACGAACCGGACACGAAGGCCGATTCCAGTAGGCCAACCCCGATAGGCTGCCGCCACTTGAAAGTTCAGTGGGGGTGGGGGATTTGGGAATCGTGCTGGGTAGCAGGCTGCCCGTGATCGCTGTGGTGACCGGGGTGCTGGTGGCCGTGACCGGGTGTGGGGCCGGGGAGGGGAGCACTCCGCCGAGCACCTCGGCCACGGTGGCCGGGATGTCGGTGCCGGAGTACCAGGCGGTGCTGACCGGGGTGGAGCAGGCGGCGCGGCCGCTGATCGAGCGGATCAGCGGGGCCGGATCGGTCGAGGACCTGGCCGCGGCGCGGGAGGAACTGGCCAAGTTGCTCGACGTCAGACGCGGTGAGATCGACAAGATCGTGCCGCCGGCCGCGGCGAAGCAGGCGCACACCCGGTTCGCCGCGTTCATCGCGGTGTCGCCGCAGTTGCGGGTCACGCCCAAGCCGGAGGTCGAGGCGAACGAATGCGGGGTCGCGCCGGGGCCGGAAGTCCATCTGGCCCAGGCGAAGCGGTACGTGCGGACCGCGCTGCACACCGCGCTGACCGGGGTGGCCGAGGAGCTGGACAAGCAGAACCTCAAGCTGGGCAACCTGATCCCGGCCGAGCCGGAAGACCCGGCGGAGCAGAACCGGCAGGCCAAGAACGGCGAGGTGGTGCACCGCAGCGGGCCCAAGGGCCGGGCCCGGCTGGAGATCAGCAACGACGGCGACGCGGATATCGCGGTGTCGGCGGTGGTGGGCAAGCCGGACAACCCGCGGGCCACGATCTACGTGCGGGCCAAGTCGAAGGCCACCCTGTCCAGCCTGGCCGGGACCTACGAGGTCTACTTCAAGTCCGGCGCCGACTGGGACGGCAAGCGGCGCGGGTTCACCAGGGACTGCGCGTTCGAGAAGTTCGACCAGCCCTTCAGCGCGAACGCACACTGGCAGATCACGCTGACCCCGGTGGTCGGCGGGAACGCCTCGACAACGAAGGTTCCCGCCTTCTGACCAGGATCCAACCCACGCACCGTGTTGGCCGTTGTGGACGGTGAGTTGGGGTGCGGGTCCTAGGCGGGGAGTTCGGCGGCGATCTCCAGTAGCCAGTGCGCGATCTCGGCGGTGTCGTCGAAGGTGGCGTGCGCCGGGCCGTCCGGGGACCAGTTCCCGTCGGGGCCCTGGAGCGACAGCAGGTGGTCGGCGATGCCGGTGGCCAGTGCCCGATGGCGCTGGTCGCCGGTGTGCCGGGCCAGGATCGCCGCGCCCCAGCCGACCTTGTGGCTGAACGCGGTGCCGATGAGGTTTTCGCCGCACAGGTGCGCGTACTCGGCGTAGCCCTGCGCCGCGACCAGGTGGTCCGGGTGCCCGCTGACCTGGTGCAGGCGGGTCAGGAAGGCCAGCGGGTAGCCGATCATGAAGTAGGGCTGGTCCGGGGCGCCGGTGGTGAGCACGTGCAGTGGCGAGTCGTCGGACTGGCGCGGGCCGTTCTCGTCGGTGCGCAGGTAGAACCGGGCGGCCGGATCCGGCTGGGCGAGCAGGTGGAACAGCCAGGTGGCCGCGTTCGCCGCGGTGTCGAGGTCGCCGAGGGTCAGCGCCAGGTAGCCCAGGTGGGCGGTGCTGATGGCGTCCGGGATGCCGGATTCGTTGGCGCTGAACGCGCCTTCGGGCGTCCGGTACTTCCGCAGGTGCGCGTAGGCCTGGTGGGCCACGCCCAGCCAGCCGAGTCTGGCCGCGCCCAGGGCCAGCCAGCCGTTGGGGTAGGACCAGAACTCGCCGAAGATCGGGTTCGCGCTCTTCACGCCCGCGCTGGTGACGAAGTCGCCGTCCTCGGTGCGGAACCGCTCGACCGCGACCGCCAGCAGGCGGCGGGCCTGGCGTGGGTGCCCGGCCAGGGCCAGGGCCGAGGGGGACTTGTAGTAGCAGGCGAGGTCGGTCTGGCCGTAGGAGCCGTCCGGCTTGAGCTGGGACAGCAGCCAGTCGATACCTCGGTGCGCGGCCTGCTCGTACATCCGATACCCCTCACCCCGTTGTCCCGCACAGTGTTCCAGCCGTGGCGGTCTGCCGTCAGCGGTGACCGTCCCAGACCGCCCGTTCGTCTGCCCGGTCGTCGGTGGTGATCGCCGGGACGGTGTCGAAGCGCTTGCTGACCCGGTTGTCCGGGCGGTAGGCGGGCCAGCCGGGATCGCCGGTGGTGGCGAAGTCGATCCAGGCCCGGTGCAGGGCATCGGCCAGTGCCTGCGGGGCCTGGTCACCCAGGATCCGGGCCAGCCCGGGATCGGCCAGGGTGTCGAAGACGAATCCCAGTTCGACGGCGTGGCAGGCGCCGAGCGTGCCGTCGTAGGCCGGGGAACGCCAGGCGAACTCGTACACGTGCGTGCTGGGGTGCGTCTCGGCGATGCGCAGCAACGGGATCCGGTAGAACCAGTCGGTCATGATGGCGGCCACCAGCTCGCCAGGACTCGCCCCCGGCCGGTTGGCGCGGTAGCGATCCAGGCCCTCGGCGGGCAGCCGGTAGCCCGCCGCGGCGGCGAGCAGGAACGGTTCGGGGGCCAGGCCGAGCAGGCCGGTGGGCACCAGGAACAGCCGGGCTTCCTCGGTGTTGCTGCCGATCAGGATGTCGATGTCCGCGCCGGCGCCGGCGGCGATGCACTCGTGTGGCGGCGCGGAGAGCAGGTCGCCGTCGACGACCGGTTCGAACGGCATGAGGTTGCGGGTCACCTCGCCCCACAGCGCGGGATCCGGCTTGGCCACCACCTCCTGGCCCAGCTGTTCCTGGGCCGCCGCCAGCCGGGCCGGTTCGACCTCGGCGATCGCCTCCCGGCTGGGCGCCACGCCCAGGATCTGGGCCAGCCGGGTGCCGATGAGTGCGGCGGTGGCCGGGCTGATCACCGAGTGGCCCGCGCCGGATTGGGCGATGGCGCGGTGGAACAGTCCGCGGGCGGCGGGCATCGCCAGCAGGGTGCACACGCTCATCCCACCGGCGGACTCGCCGAAGATGGTGACGTTGGCCGGGTCGCCGCCGAATGCGGCGATGTTGTCCCGGACCCAGGCCAGGGCGGCGATCTGGTCCAGCAGCCCGAGGTTGGGCGCGCCCTGGCCGAACCACAGGAACCCGTCGGCGCCGAGCCGGTAGTTGATGGTCACCAGCACCACGCCGTCCCTGGCGAAGGCGGCGCCGTCGTAACAGGGCACCGAGCCGGATCCGCCGGTGAACGAGCCGCCGTGGATGAAGACCATCACCGGGCGACGGTCCTCGGTGCCCGCGGTCCAGACGTTGAGGTTGAGGTAGTCCTCGCCGGGGATCACCACCCGGGGCAGCAGGGCCAGCGCGGGGTCTTCCGGCGGGGTCTGCGGGGCGGTCGGGCCGTATTCGGTGGCATCCCGCGGCGTGGACCAGGTCTGCGGTGGGCGTGACGGCTGGAACCGGTTCGGGCCGACCGGGGGCGCGGCGTAGGGGATGCCCTTGAACGCGAGGATGCCGGCCGCGGTGCGGGTCCCGCGGACGTCGCCGTGCCGGGTGCTGACGAGGGTGTCCATGGTCGGGCGCTCTCCTGGGTGGTGCCGGGGTCTGGGGGTCAGGCTGGCGGGATCGGGGTGGTGATCCCGGCGATGCGCAGGGCGAAGCTCACGAACGCCTCGGCCACCTGGGTGCGGGTGTGTGGCTGGTCGGGGCCGAACCAGTTCCCGACCCGCTGCCCCATGCCGCCGATCGCACGGGCGGCCAGCCGCACATCGGGCAGGTCGAAGCTGCCGTCCTCGATGCCCGCGGCCAGCACGTCGAGCAGCAGCCGTTCGGAGGCCACGCCCAGCGCCAGCGCCGGTGCGGCCAGCTCGGCGGAAAGCGCGTGCAGTTCACTGTTGGTCACCACCGAGAGCAGCGGGAAATCGGTGTGTGCCAGCACGTGCGCGCGCATCAGCGCGGCCAGCCGCTCGGCCGGGGCGCCGCCCGCGCGCACCGCCTCGGTGAGCCGGTGGTGCAACTCGGCGTGCCCGATCTGGACCAGGTCGGCCAGCACCTGTTCCTTGGACGGGTAGTGCGCGTAGAGCGTGGCGGAGTTGATGCCCACGGCCGCGCCGATCTTGCGGATCGAGGTGCCGTGGAATCCCCACTCCGCGAACAGGCCGAGTGCGGCGTGCAGGATCCGCCCGCGCGTCCCGGACGGCGTGACCCCGTCCGGCAGCGCCACCGCCACCGCCGCCAGCCGTCTGGGCTCCCACCCACCGTCCCGCACGTTACCCCTTTCGGCCCTGGTTCCAACCAATCGATTGGTTGGAACAAGGGCCGAGGTTAGCGATCCGGCCGCGACCGGTCAACCAGCCGCCAGGGAAGCCGCGCTGAAACCACGGTGAAACCGGTGGCCGCCAACCTCGGCGGCATGACCACGAATTCCGTCCTGACCACCGTGCACCAGCAGTTCCCGTGGATGCGCGGCGAGCAGCCCGAGGAGTCCGTCCGCTTCAACGCCCAGCTGGGCCTGTGGGAGGTCTTCACTCACGCCGAGATCGTCCAGGTGCTCGGGGACAACCAGAACTTCTCCGCCAACACCCTCAAGCTGCTCGCCGGGGAGGAGGCGGCCGCGGAGTTCAACGACGGCAACCTGCTGCAGACCGACGCGCCCGCCCACCGCCAGCTGAAAAGGCTGATCAGCCATGCGTTCACGCCGAAAACCGTGGCCGATCTGGAGCCCCGGATCGCCCAGCTCGCGCACCGGATGCTGGATGAGGTGGAAGGGCGGGACGGTTTCGAGTGGGTGGCGGAGCTGGCCTACCCGCTGCCGGTGACGATCATCGCCGATCTGCTCGGGGTGCCCAGCGGTGACAAGGAGATGTTCCGGTCCTGGGTGGACGAGCGCTTCAGCGGCGATATGCAACTCTCGCTCAACCCCGAGGACGCCGAGGCCCAGCAGGCGATCGGTCAGCGGCAGTACGAGCTGACCAGGCAACTCGGCGCGTACATGACCGAGCACGCCGCCGAACGCCGCCGCAAGCCACGCGCCGACCTGCTCACCGAGCTGGTGCAGGCCGAAGTCGACGGCGAGCGGCTCTCCGACCGGCAGGTCTCCACCTTCGGCTGCCTGCTGCTGCTGGCCGGGCACATCACCACCACCATGATGCTGGGCAACACCGTGCTGCTGCTGGACGCCAACCCGGAGCAGGGCGCGCGGGTGCGGGCCGACCGGTCGCTGATCCCGCTGGCCATCGAGGAGGCGGTGCGGATGCTCAGCCCGTTCGCCACCGGTTACCGGGTCACCACCGCCGATGTCCAGGTCGGCGCCGAGACGATCCCGGCAGGGCAGATGGTGCGGATGTGGACCGCGGCGGCCAACCGCGATCCGCGGGTGTTCACCGACCCGCACGGCTTCGACGCGGGCCGGGACCCGAACCCGCACCTGGCCTGGGGCCGGGGCATGCACTTCTGCCTTGGCGCCCCGCTGGCCCGGCTGGAGGGGCGGGTGGTGCTGGACATCCTGTTCGACCGGTTCCCGGACCTGCGCACCGATCCGGACCGCCCGGCCGAGTTCATGCCCAACCCGGAAACCCTGGGCGTGCGCACACTGCCGCTGCTCACCCGGTGAGACACAGCTCGACCAGCGCGCGGGCCGCCGCCTGCAGCTCGTGTTGCGAGCGGCCCGCGTAGGCCAGCACCGCCTCGGCGTAGGCCGCCGGATCGGCCCGCACCGCGGTGTCCCTGATCCGCTCGGCGGACATGGTCGGCTGGAACGCGCGGGAGTACCGGAACCGTTCGGCCAGCGCGATCAGCCGGGCGGCCACCGCCGGGTCACCGCGGTCCAGCCGCACCAGCGCCAGCGCCACCAGCAGCACCCCGGCCGCCGGGAACTCCTCCACCTTGGTGCCCGGCCCGGCCGGGGTGGCCAGCAACGCCGAGAGCCGCGCGGGCAGCGCCTGGACCAGCCCGGCCACCTGGTCCAGGCGCCCGTGCTGAGCGTGTGCCACCACCGCGACCCCCTGGGCCAGCAACGCCCAGGGCTCCACCGCGGGTGGTTCGGCCGGGCCCGCGAGGTCGCGGTACTGGCGCAGGGCGATCTCGATCTCGCCGCGGGACAACAGGATCTCCGCGCGCACGCCGAGCCGGAAGCCCTCCTGGTAGTCGGCCTGGTCGCCGGGTCCGGCCGGGGGCGACCACCCTTCGGCCTCCTCCAGCGCGCCCAGGTGCAGGCTGGCCAGCATCAATCCGGCCCTGGTGCCGACGAAGTCCGGGCTCAGCCGCAGCGTGTCCAGTTCGGCCAGCGCGGTGCGCAGCTGGGTCAGCGCGAGGTCGGCGCGGTCGAGTTGCAGGTGCAGTTCGGCCAGCCGGCCGCGGGCCAGCACCACCAGCAACGGGACCCCGCCGGGGAGCGCGGCCAGCATCTTCTCCGTGCAGCGCAAGGCCCGTTCCGGCACGCCGTCGCGCTCCCACAGGTAGCCGGCCAGGAATTCCGCGGCCGCGGCCAGCAGTGGCTCCGGGCGTTCGCACAGCGCCCGCAGCAGCGGGTCGTCCGCGCCGCTGACCTCGACCAGGACGGTCAGCACCTGGGCGAAGGCGCGGATCGGCGAGTCCGGCGGTCCGGGTGGCAGCAGGCGCAGGGCCAGCAGGGCCCGCCCGGCACGCAGGCCGCTGCCCTGGAAGTTGTAGAGCGAGCACAGGGTCAGCGCGGTCCGGGTGAGTTCGGCCAGCTCCGGGGACGGGCGGTAACGGCCGAGCACCGGACCGGACAGTTCGACCACCTGCAGCAGCCGGAGGAGGTTGTTGTCCAGCAGGCCCAGGGCGGCCAGCAGGGCGGTCGCGGCCGCGGTGGCCGGACCGTCGGCCAGTTCCACCGCCAGGCGCAGCGCGTGGGTGAGGTTGTCCTGTTCGGCGCGGATCAGTTCGGCCGTCTCGGCCGGGTCGTCCTGGAACACCGCCTCGTGGTGGCGGCGGCCGAATCCGGTGGCCCAGCGCAGGAATCCGGCGCTGACCTGCTGCCGCTCCCCCGCCTCCACGCGTTGGGCGGCACCGAACTCGCGCACCGCGGCCAGCATCCGGAACCGCGCGCCCTGTGGCGTGTCGACCACCTTCAGCAGCGACTGGTCGACCAGGTGTTCCAGCACGGCAAGCACATCCGGCGCACCGAGCAACTCGGCCGCGCTGGTCGCGGTGAACCCGCCAGGGAAGATCGACAGCGCCCGCAGCGCGGCCTGGCCGGCGGGTTCGAGCAGCGTCCAGCTCCAGTCCAGGGCGGCGCGCAGGGTGTGGTGGCGGGGCGGGGCGTCCCGGGATCCCCCGGCCAGCAAGGAAAAGCGGTCGTCCAGGCGGCGGGCGATCTCGGGCACCGAGAGCACCCGGACCCTGGCCGCGGCCAGTTCCACGGCCAGCGGCAGGCCGTCCAGGCGCTGGCACAGCTCGGCCACGGTGTCCGCGGGCAGTGGCACCGTGGGCCGGGCCGCGCGGGCCCGCTGGGTGAACAGCTGCACGGTGGCCGCCGGGCTCAGTTCGGGCAGCGGGTAGACCGCCTCGGAGGACAGGCCGAGCGGGGTGCGGGTGGTGGTCAGGAACCGGGCCTCGGGGGTCAGCGCGACCAGTGCGCGCACCAGTTCGGCGACTCCGCGCACCACGTGCTCGCAGTTGTCCAGCACCAGCAACGCCGATCCGCCTGCCAGGACCCTGGCGATCCCGCGCACCGGGTCGGCGCGGTCCGCGCCGAGGGCGGCGGCCACGGTGAGCGCGACCTCCTCCTCCGCGCCGATCCCGGCCAGTCCGACCACCTGCACCAGGCGGTGCCCGGCGGCCCGGCTGACCGCGTAGGCCAGCCTGGTCTTGCCGAGTCCGCCGGTGCCGACGATCGAGGTGACCCTGGATCCGCGCAGCAGTTCGGCCACCCGCGCGAGGTCCTCTTCCCGTCCCAGCAACGGATTCGGCTCGTGCGGCACGCCACGCCGCACCGCGGGCTGGGTAGCCCGCAGCAACTCACCGTGCAGCCGTCGCAGTGCCTCGCCCGGCTCGGTGCCCAGTTCCGCGCGCAATCCGCGCCGGTAGTGCTCGTACCGGGCCACTGCCGCGGACACCCCGGTGGTGGCCTGTTCGGCGCGCAGCAGTTCCAGGAGCAGTTCCTCATCCCGTGGCCACTGCCCGGCCAGCTCGCTCAGCGGTCCCACCGCCGCGGCGAACCGGCCCAGCCGCGCCAGCGCCATCGCCCGGACCCGGCCCAGCTCCACCCCCGTGGCCGCCCGCTCGGTCCGCAGCCTGGCCAGGGGATCGTCCCCGTCCGCGGGCTCGATCCCCTGGCACAGCGCCAATCCGGCCTCCGCCGCGGTCAGCGCCGCCAGGTGTTCCCCGGCCAGCGCGCACCGGCGGGCGGCCTCGGCGTGGACCAGTACCGCGGCCGCGTCCACCCGCGATTCGCCCAGTGCCAGCCGGTACCCGGTCGGCGTGCTGGCGATGACCTCCGCGCCGAGCTGTGCCCGCGCCCGGGACACCAGGATCTGCACCGCCTTCACCGGGTGCTCGGGCCGGACCTCCGGCCACAACCCCGCGACCAGCGAGCCCACACCGCGTCCGGACCGCAGGTCCCCGGCCAGTAACGCGAGCAGTGCGTGGATCCGCGGGCCGGTGATCTCGTTGCCGCGGAAGGAAACCCGGCCCAGCAGAGTCAGCTCGGGCGGCACGCCCACGGCCACGGTCTCCGGTCCCCCCAGTCCCATGTGCCCGGAGTCTAGTCCGGTGCCGCGGCCCCGACCTTGAGGTTCCCGCCGGTGATCGCCCGGTCCGGGGCCGGGCCGAGGCAGTGCGCCGCCTCCGCCTGCCAGGCCATGCCGATCCGGTCCCGCCGCCCGTGGTCGTACACGCTCAGGCTGAACCGGTCCCCCGGCTTGAGCCACCCGATCCGGTGCACCTGGTCGACCTTCCCGGTCACCACGCCCACCGGCCCCCCGGTGCGCACGCAGTCCACGGTTCCGGTCAGCCAGCCCGATTCGCCCTGGAAGTGATGCGCGACCCGGATCGTCCCCGCGTCACCTCTGGCGGCCACGGTCACCTCGAACACGCTCTCCGGGTCGTGCATGTGGATCAGCGCCGTCCCGCTCACCGAGGCCGCTCCTGGCGCTCCCGGCAGCGCCAGCAACGCCGCCACCACCATTGTCCCGATCATCCTGACTCCCCTCAACGCCGGTCAGGGCAAGGGTCGTCCGGAACCGGGTGCGCCGGTTCCCGCTGTGGTGGGAACCGGCTCACCCGCAGGTGTCAGACCCGGCAGGCGCTCCGGTTGGACCAGGCGAAGTAGATGACCCTGGCCTCACCGATCTTGGTGGTGCCGGTGTTCACGCAGGTCTGCCGCTTGGAGCCGTCGTGGTTGTCGATGTAGACCTCGACCGGCCACTCGTCGTGGGGACAGTGGTTGTACAGCGCGTCGGCGCCGCGTTCGAAGTAGCCGCACGGGTCCGCCGCTGGCGCGGCGCTCGCGGCCCCCGCGAACAGCCCGGTGGCGGTCAGGGCCAGCGCCGCAGCGGCGGCGGCAAGCTTGGACATGCGCATGTCTGCCTCCCCAAGATCGGATTCCATCCGAACATAGCGAGGCGTAACCCGTGCTGGACAAGGGTTTCAGCGGTACCTGAACCCGTTGACAGCTGATCAGATGGCGAACTTGCGGCGGGAGCCCACCGTCAGGAAGCCTTGGCGGTGAGCTTCGCGGCGTCGGGGGCGTAGACGGTCATCCAGTGCGGACGCAGCCGGTAGTAGAACACGTCCTTGTCCCACTCGGTCTGATCGTCGTAGAAGTCCTTGAAGTACGCGAGCAGGTCTGGCCAGTCCGCGGCCGGCTCGTCGTTCTCGGGGTTGAGGATCTCCACCGTGCCGTGCGTGAACACTCCCAGGTCCTCGCCGCGCATGTGCGCGACGCTGGCGGCGGGGCGGGCCGCGAGGTGGCGGGCCTTGGCGGCGCTGCGTGCGGTGCCGAAGTACCACTTGCCATGCAGGAAGTGCCCGTCCACGCCGCTGATCCGCGGCTCGCCCTTCGCCGTCACGGTGGACAGGGCGAGGGTGCACATGCCGACCAGGATCTGGGTGAGCTGCTCGGCGGTCATAGTGCGCTCGGCGACGATCGAACGGAGGTGATCGGTGGAGCGGGCCAGCGAGGCGTCAAGCAGGGCCTGGAGTTCAGTGAGTTCTTGGGGTGTTTCACGCATCAGTCCACGATAGCCACCGCTGGACATCCTCAGCATCGCACGGCGGCCAGCCGAAGACGGCGCCGAGCCCCGCGGCGTGCGCCCTACGGGACTGGCCACCCGTCTGACCACTGGCGTGCGGTCCTAGGCGTAGTACCCCTCGACCGGGACTTTCGCCTCCTCGTACAGGTACGGCCCGTCGCTCGGCACCTCGGCGAAGCCGCCGGAGGTCTTCAACCCGTTGAGCTGCTCGCCCGACAGCGCGAACACCACCTGCCCGATCCCCGACCGCGCCAACGCGCCCGCGCACATCCCGCACGGCTGGCAGCTGGTGTACATCGTGGTGCCGGCGGCCGTGGCCGCGTCCAGCGACTGGGCAGCCCAGCGGGCCAGCTTCAGCTCGGGGTGGGCGGTGATGTCGTTGTCGGTGAGGCTGGAGTTGCGTTCCTCCGCGAGCACCGATCCGTCCGGACCGACCAGCAGTGACCCGAACGGCGGGTTTCCACCAGCCCGAGCCTCGGCCGCCAGCGTGATGGCCCGCCGCAAGTGTTCCTCGTTCACCGGAATTCCTTTCGTACCGCGGCCAGTGCGTGCCAGGCGGCCGCCGGATGCCGCGTCTGTTCCGGGTCGCCGGGGAACGGGTCCAGCACCACGGCCCGCGCGCCGTCCGCGCGGAGCAGTTCCAGATCGCCGACGACCTGATCGAGCGTGCCCTCACCCAGCCGCCGGTCCGCGAGTGGCTCGTCGGTCAGCCGGAGCAGGATGCGCGGCGTCAGCTCGGGCAGCGGCCGTTCCTCGGCGGCGGCGACCTTTGCCAGCCGCGCCAAGGACTCCCGCCACTGCCCGAGTGTCTGTCGCAGCGGGTGCCAGGCGTCGCCGAGCCGGACCGCGCGCCGCAGCGCCCCGTCGCTGTGCCCGCCCACCCAGATCGGGATCCGGCCAGCGCGGTAACCCGCGTCCCGCCACGCCTCGCGCACGGTTGTGATCAGCTCGTCGGTCAGCGCTCCCCGGCGGTGGAACGGGACCCCGAGTACCTCGAACTCCTGGCGCGCCCAGCCGATCCCCACCCCGAGCACAAGCCGGTCGCCGCTCAGCTCACTCAGGTTCGCCGCCATCCGCGCGACCAGCAGCGGATGGCGGTAGGGCGCGATCAGCACGGTCGTGCCCAGCCTGATCCGCTCGGTGACCCCGGCCAGCCAGGACAGCGTGGTGAACGGCTCGTAGAACGGCGCCGGGTACTGCTCGGCCACATCGGGCGTCACCACCACGTGGTCGGACACCATGAGCAGGTCGAAGCCCAGGCCCTCCACCGTCCGCGCCCAGTCGCGCAGCACGGCCGGGCTGGTGCCGGGACCGAAGTTCGGGACGTTCACGCCGATCAACACGCGATCAGGCTAGGCCAGCGAACCCCGCTGGCCTAGCCTCGCCGGGCGCTCGCCTGACCGCTCAGCCTTCGCCGGTCAGCTTGAACGAGTACGGCCCGGTCCGGCCCTCCGCCGACCACACCGCCAGCAGATACCGCCGCCCCGGCTCCAACCGGCCCATCCCGACGCCGTAACACACCCCGTGCGGCGTGTGCGCCGACGGCGCCGGGCCGTCCTCGACCAGGGCCATGGTGATCTCGCAGCCGGTGCCGTCGGCGGGAACCAGCTGCACGTCCTCGGTGGCCTGGAAGGCATACAGGTCAACCCGGCCCGGCAAGTCCAGCCTGCCCCGCACCGTCTCACCGAGGCGGACCGGGATGCGCCGTTCCTTGGCCGTGTTGAGGCGGAAGGCGAAGGCCCCGGTCGCGCCGTCGTCACCGGTCACCGTCAAGGTGTACTTGCCGCCCTTGACGATCCGGTACTGGTACACGCTGGTGATGGTGAAGCCGGGCGAGTCCGGGTCGTACTGGCCGTCGAGCTTGATCTCCAGTTTGCCGCGGTCCAGGAGTTCGCCGCGGACCTCGTGCAGCCGGAACACGGTGGCATCGCCCAGTTCCAGGCGATAGGTGTGCACCATGCCGGGTTTGCTCACCCGGCCGGACACGGTCGAACCGTCGCGCAGCAGCCCTTGCTCGCCCTTGACCGGCTTGGGTTCCGGGCCGCGGGCGAGGGTGTCGGCCATCGTGGCGGCGCTGCGGGCGAAGGCGGGCTGGCCGGTGAGCGCCAGGTCCAGCGTGCAGCCGTCCAGGGCCGGGCCGGACAGGCCCAGTGCGGCGCAGTGGCGGGTGGCGGCCTCCCGGCGTGGCGCGGGCAGATCGGCGACCGCGACCTCCTTGTCCGGGAAGGACCGGTCGGTGTAGTCGGCGGCGGCGCGCCCGGCCGGATAGTCCAGCAGCGACTCGGCTCCGACCCGCCAGCGATCGGCGAACTCGCCGTAAAGCTGTTCCCTGGACGGCTTCTCCGGCAGCGGTCGACCATCCTTTGTGGACAGATCGTTGGCCGGATCGCCGTTGAGGTCGCCGAGCAGGCCGGTGAGCTTCCCGGCCAGTTCCGGACGCGGGAACAGCAGCACGTGCAGGCCCCAGCGGCCGATCGGGTCGATGTCGGCCTCGCTGCCGTCCGGGAAGCTCACGGTGTGCCCCGAGTCGGTGACCACGATCCGCCCACCGCCGGGCAGCCGCTCGTCGGCCGGGCTGATCTGCTTGCCGTTGACCAGGATCCGCTGCACACCCGAGTCGGCGGCGAGGTCGAAGACCACCCGGTCCGCACCGGCACGCAACGCGACCTGCTGGTTGACCGAGACGGTGCGGCTGCCCGCCAGGGGGCTCTGCCGGACCTGCACCTCCCACTGCGGTGACTTGGCGAGCACGAACTCGCCGACCGCCTGGAAGTCGTACTCCCTGCGGTCGAAGGTGGTCAGGTGCGGATCGCCGACACTGCCGCCTGGCACCAGCTTGCTCCGGTCCGGTCCGCCCTTGGCCGGCGTCTTGTTCTTGTCCTCGCCGCATTCGCCCTTGATCTTCGCCGCGTCCAGCTCCTTGCCGGGCGGGAGCTGGGCGCCACCGTAGTTGTTGCGCGGCGGCAAACCCTGGCTGGCCCGGAACTCGTTCTCCGCCCGGACCGCCCGGACATCCTTGGTGGGCACCCGTTTGCCTGCCTTGGTGGGCTTGGCCGAGGCGCATTCCCCCGCGGGCAGCTGGTTGTTCCCGGCGTCGAAGGCGTGGGTCAGCTCGTGGTAAAGCGCCGAACAGGGATCGTAGGAGACGGCGGGATCGCCGATCATCGGACTGTTGTCGCTGGGATCCCAGTAGATGGATGACCACTCCGCGGTGCCGCGGGTCTCCACGTTGGTCTGGCCCTTGGCCGGTTTGATCCACACCTTGTAGGTGCCGTCCAGGTACGGCATGATCTTCGCCGGGTCCAGCGGCCCGCGCGGCGGCCCCTTGGGGTCGTTGCCACGGAACAGCGACAGGCAGCCCTGCACCGCCGCCCCGAACCCGTCATCACCCGCGACGGCCTTGATGGTCGCCTGCGCCGTCCGGGTCGGCGCGAACTGCCCGGCCACCACGGCCAGCAGCACCAGCACCGCGACCCCGGTGCGCCGACGCCGCCGCACCAGCAGCGCGAGCAACAGCACCAGTACCAGCGCACCGGCCGCGATCCCGCCGATCACCAACCAGGACAAGCCGTTCCCGCCGGGCTGCCCCACCGCGAGCGCGGCCGTGACCGGGGCGCCCGCCCCCGCACACACCGAACCCTCGCCGATCTCCACATCCCGCGGCATCCGGTAGGCGGCGGTCACCGCGTACCGGCCCGCCTGCTCCAGCGCCCAGTGCGCGCCGAGTCCGCCGCCGGGGACCGGGGTCACCGTGTCCAGCGCGCCACCCTCGGTCAGCGGAAAGGACAGGCTCTGCCCCGGCGCCACCTCCCGGGTCGCGGCGGCGAACATCGCGTCAAACCCGGCGTGGTAAGCGGTCTGGATGAACTCGGGCTCGACCGGCTGCCCATCCCTGGTGACCGACAGCACCTCCACCGTGCCCGCCGGCGTGGCGGCCAGCTTGCACGGCCGCTCACCCCGGTTGGTCACCGTCATGGTCAGCTCACCCGGCCCGCCACCCACCCCCCGGCTCTGGATCGCCACCTCCACCGGCGTCTCCGCCGCCGCGACAGCAGGCACGGCCAGTCCCAGTCCACCCAGCAGCAGCACCAGCACCGTGGCGCGCGTCGTCCTCCCCATGGCGGGCACCCTAGGGCCGCACCGGCCACAGTGGACGGTGTTGCCCTTGTGACTGCCCACTGGGGCAGCGACTTCCGAGCGGCGGGTTGGGTGAGCACCCGCTTGAGGTACAGGTCCGGCAGCGGCAATCTAGCTGCCTCCCAGCAACGCCCCGAGCAGCACCCGGGGTGAGAGCAGCCGGTGTGGGGGCGCCATGAGGGTGTAGACGGCGAGGCGCACTGGCCCCCGAGGTCGCCGACGACGGAATCCGGGTGGTGCCAGTGCACCTGGGCCTGGTGGCCACCCGGATGAGCGCACCACTGCTGATCGCCCGCCCGCTGCGCGCGGTGTTCGGCTGGCTGTACCGGCAGGGACACGACGCACCGGCTCCCGCATCGGCCATGCCCCTCGAACACGACCACCGACCATGAAGTGTGGGGATTGATCGGGGCGTGGCGGGCCTAGCCCGGTTCCGCCGAAGATGCTCACCAGTGCACGGGCAAGGCGGTGAGCGCGCGCATCATCGGTGTCACCGTCTGGGCCGGTTCGACGTCCGGATCCGCCAGGCGCAGGCCAGGTGCCGTGCGGAGCAACACCTCCATGGCGACCTGGACTTCCACCCTGGCCAGGTGCGCGCCGAGGCAGTGATGGGTGCCGTGGCCGAAGGACAGGTGACGGGGGTGCTCGCGGGTGGCCAGGAAGGCGTCCGGGTCGTCGATGGCGGTCGGGTCGCGGTTGGCCAGCGGCAGCGCGGCCACGACGCGGTCGCCGGCGCGAACCTGGCGGCCGCCGAGTTCCAGGCCGGTCGTGGCCACCCGGGACATGGTGTGGTTGACCGCCGGGCTGTGCCGGAAGGTCTCCTCCACCACGCCGGAAAGCAGCGCGGGCTCGGTCCGCAGCCGCTCCCACAGCTCGGGGCGGCGCAACAAGCACAGTGCCGCGTGGCCTATCTGGGCGGCGGAGAGCGCGTGGCCGTCGAAGAACAGGGAGGCGGCCAGGCCGGTGAGATCCTCGTGGCTGAGGCCGCCGTCGCGGTGGGCGATCAGCAGGTCGGCGAACAGACCGGTCGGCGGGCGCTGCCGGTCGGCGAGCAGGTCGGCGATCTCGGCGTGCAGGCCAAGTTCGGCCAGGCAGGTGGCCGCCGGATCCCGGCCCGCGACCCGCAGGCGTGCCTCGGCCAGGGCACGCACGGCCGCCCGCCGGTGTCCTGGCACGCCGAGTAGCTCGCACTGGGCGGCGAAGGCCAGTGGGGTGCAGTACTCGGTCAGCAGGTCGCCCGCCGGCCCGCGGCCGCGGGCCTTGGCGAGCAGGACTTCGGCGTACGCGGTGATCACCGGCCGGAGTGTCTCCACCCGGCGGGCGGAGAACGCACCGCCGATGAGGGTGCGGATCTCGGTGTGCCGGGGCGGATCCATCTCGGTGATCGACATCCGCAGGGCAGGCCCGGCGAGTTGCCCGTGGTGTTCTGGGAGGTGACGGCTGAATCTGTTGTCCCGCAACAGGTCTTTCGTCGCTTGAAAGCCAGTGATCAGCCAGTTCCGCACTTCGCGCACTATAGACAGCGGAGCAGGGCCGGATAGCCGGACCGTCCTGATGCGACGGCCAGTTCGTCGATGTCTCCCGACTTGGTGGTTCGACCGGTGCAGGCCGCCCCGTTGACCGGGACGGCCTGCCCCCCGCTGGCCTGTCCGCGAGGCGGTTCAGCCCTTGGGGTGCGCGATGTAGAGCTTCAGGTTGGGGCTACCCGGCAGGACGTCCTGCAGGTGGCGATACTTCTTCTTGGGCGAGTGCTGGGAGTACCAGATGTGGTTGCCCTTGACGTTGGTGACCACGGCGGCGTGGTCGAGGTGGCCATCCCCCTGGAAATCGAAGTAAAGGATATCGCCCGGCACCGCCTGGTTGAAATAGGAGCGGAAGTCCGCGCGCTTCTTCTTCCACATGTGGTTGAAGCTGTTGTGGGCGGCGTACCAGGTGAACGATCCGTAGATCGGCCTGGCGCCGGTGTACCACCAGACGCCGTCGTTGCGGTAGAAACCGCGCTTCATCGGGAAATATCCGTGGCGCAGGGCCTGGGAGATGAAGTTCGTGCAGTCATTGCCCTTGATCTTGTAGTGCGGGTTGTCCTTGAGGGCCCACGCCCGGCCATAGGCGGCGATCCTGCCGTGGTTGACCGCGGCGGTGGTGGACATGAGCTGCGGGCCTTCGGCGAAACCGTTCTTGTCCATGGCGACCGGTTTCACGTCCGGGGTCTCCACCACCGGATCGGGCTGCCCCTCGCCCTCCAGGGGCGTGCTGGCGGAGGTCAGCTTCCAGGCGGTGCCGGCGACGGTGAAGGCGAAGGTGAAGCGGCGGATGCGCTCCTCCGGCACCTGGACCTTCTCCGCGGTGCTGACCACCGCCTCCTGGTCGAGCTTCTCGTAGACATCGGCGTGCACGGTGACCGCGCCGCCCTGGCCGGGGATGACCGCGATCTCGGACAGGTTCGTGGTGTGCGAGCCGACGAACAGGTTCTGCTTCACCAGGTGCTCGCGCTGTTTCAGGTCAGCCGGGCCGTCTGCCTGCACCGCCGCTCGGATGACCTCGCGGTGCGGGCTCGGCTCGACCGCCTGCGCCGGGCTGGTCGCGCCGCCGCTGGCGAGCAGGCCGCGGGCCTTGACGTAGTCCGTGGCCATGGCGGTGAACTGGGCCGCGGGCAACGGCGTGGTGGCCGGGCGCACCGCGCCGGACACCGCTTCCGGGCCGGGGAACCAGTCGTTGTGCGCGGTGACGCTGTACCGGTACTCGAACTGGCTGGACAGTCCGGTGACCACGGCGTGGTCCTGGCCCGCGGGCACCACCACCTCGACCGCGGGCGAACTGCCGCTGCCGGTCTGCTGGGCCCGCACCACGTAGTGCGTCACGGCCGCGCCGGGTCCGCCATCCGCGGCCTGCCAGGTCAGATAGGCGCCGCCGGCGGCAGGCGTCACCACGAGCCCGTCGACCGCGCCGGGTTTCGGTGGGCCGGCGGGCAGGTCCACGCCGTCGGTGGCGTCAACCGCGACGGGATGGAGTTCCGACCACTCCCCCTCCTGGCCACCGGTGACGGCTCTGCTGCGCCAGGCGTATTCGTTCGTGTCGGCGAATACTCCATTCGGCACCGTCCAATTGGCCCGGCCGGTCGCGTCGAAAGCGCCGGTCCCGTTCGCCAGTCGGGTGGTCTGCTCGGCGTTGTAGACCTCGAACTCTACCGACGGGCGCTGGCTGCCGACCGCTTCGACCTGCACGGAGAAGGTCGGGGTCAGCGATTTGGCCGCGGTTTCGTTGACCGGGTACGGGGCGCTGGTGATCGATTGTGCCGAGGTGCTGGCCGCGACGGGCGTCACCAGCAACGGCAGAGACAGCGCTAAACCGGCCACACCGGCCACGGATCTGCGGAACAAACTTCGTTTTGTCATGGCCCGGATGTTATTGACTTTCCACTCGCACCATTGCCGGTCGTTCAACCCCCAATAGTACGAGCGGGGAACTGGTTCACAATTCTGAATCGACCGCGCGGGTGCAGCGGCTGCCCGGACCGCCGGCCACCGATGACGACCTCCAGGCTCTGACCCGGGTCATCGACCAGCCGGCCGCCGTCGGGCTGGCGAGCATGGGCTCGATGACCTCGGGCAGGTCACCCGCCTCGCAACCAGAACTGACCCCACTTGAAACATGCTCAATAATCTCAAACAACCACAGGTCAATGGCCACACCAGTCACCATCTAGATCACCGCCACACGCTTCACCAGGACCATTGTTCATGGCGTCGACGCAAGGCGGTCAAGGCCATTTCCGCGATGGTTCGCTGATCACGCCGGCCTGGATGGTCAGGCCGACCGCCATGAGGAGCACGCCCCAGAAACGACGCCACCTGGGCACCGGCGGCGATGTGGGCACGGAGGTCACCACATGACGCCGTGGAACAGGAACCAGGTGACGAACCCGGTGGCCAGCACCAGCGGGAGCCAGCTCCACCACCATCGGTCCGCCGCGGCCGCGCACAGGAGCATCAGCGCGGGACCGCCATGGGACAGCGCGAGTATCAGCAGGAGCGGAGGGAACACCGCCGCCGGGAGTAGGACGGCGAGCGAGGCGAACACGCAGGCCAGGCGGAAGCTGTCCTCGGTGCGGAAGTACAGCGGCACAGTCAGCGCCGCGGTGGGGACCAGTAGTAGCGGGAGCCAGGCCAGCGAGCGGACGCTGACCAGGACGGCGATGGTCAGGCACAGGGCGTAGACCACGATGAGCGCGACCACGACGCGGCGCCAGCTGGGCACCGGCGGTGATGTCTGCATGTCAACTCCCATGTTTGAGCGATCGCTCAAACACTAACGCATAGTTGAGCGATCGCTCAATAGGGTGTGGCCAGCGGCTCGTGGCTGCGGTGACCGGGCTGGTCGCGACCGGCTGGGCGTAGTCGCGGGGCGGGATGCCCACGCCGGGCACGGTGCCCGCCCCGGCCAGCACCAGATTCTCCTCTGTGGCAGCGCGGTGTCCGGTGGGTGCGGCTGTTGAGGCTGTGATCAGAAGGTGGGTCGCACCAAGCGGGTCAGCCGACTACCGTCGATAGAGGCTCTTACCAGCGAGAATACGACCATGAGCGCACCGAGTGCCCCCGGAAGCGACACAGGTTCAGGAAGCAAGCCAGCACGCGGGATCTGGTTGTCATCCCGTTCACCTCGGATGGCGACGGGGCGCTGTGCTACGTCCGGTAGTCGCACTATTCAGACGAGAGCATGTCCAGCATCCCGATTGTTGCGACGGTGGAGGACCTGCATGTATCGGGGGGCTTGGAGCCTGAGAAGCGAGACGGGCTGAAAGAGTGGTTGTCGGAGTTGCCCCTGAGTCCGTGGAAGACGTTGGTTGTTCCCAAGTTGGACCGGTTGGTCCGTAGCGTGCTGGACGCGCTGTTTCTCCGGACGGCCACCCCGGCCTGACAACCACTCCGGGTCCGGCAGCAGGCGGTCGATCACCGCCCACCGCGCGTCGGTGGTGTCCGACGGATATCTCCGCGCTGGACCATGTGATTGATGGGTGGCGGCGAACCGACAACACGACCCCGCACCAGATCCGGCGCGACGGATAGGGCACGACAACAACGGAACTCCTGGTAAAACGGCCGCTCGACAACGACCGATCTACCAGGAGTTCCTTGTACCCCAGCCCAAGACACGCCGACAAGACTCAGGACATCAGCGCAGGTCGTCATTCGCCGCAGGCGACATGACCCCTCAACCCGGCGAGGTAGCCGATGTTCGCTTGGCGCGAATCTGCCATCGAGCACTGGTGCGATGCTAGTGGACGTCGCGATACTCGATCAGATCGAGCTTAAAGGAGTCAACCACGTTGAGGGACGGCGCCACGAAAGGACCGGCGCCCATTATGATTTCGTCGTGAGTGGGAGAGGAGTGGCCGAAGAGATTGATGATGTCCATGGACTTGGCACTCCTGGGTGTGAACCCCAGGTGTCCGAGGACCATCCTGTCGTAGCCGAGAGGCAAGGCGATCAGGTCGCCCTCGTAGTTGGGCTTAGACCACAGGCACACCGAGTGTTCGAGGCCGAGCAGGCATTGGTCGGCCTGTGCTGCCCGCTCGGGGGTCGCGGTCTTACCGGAAAGCTGCTTCGCGCCGGTCGCGCCAGGCGCAGGTAGGCGCGCGACTAACGTGCCGCCATGAGGTGTCTCCGTCTCTGTGCCACAGGACTCCTTGGTGTTGATGACCTCGCACTGGAACTGTTGGCGCAGGTTCTGCAGCGCCTGCCCGGCACGGCCCCAGGACAAGTTGACCCCCGCTACCCAACCATCGGAGCGCGAACCCCATGGGTCACTGGCGGGCTTTTCCACGAGGTCCCCATTCGACCAGGCCAAGAAGGCTCCGCCGGTGTCGCCGGTACCCGCAACCAACGCTCTGTGCAGTTTATAGCTCCGGACGCGCTGGAACTGGTCCACCGTGGTTCGCCTGATGCCCTTGCGGAACGTGGTGAGTTGACCGGTGTAGTTGGGTTCCGACCAGAGACACGCGGCGTGCTCGGTACCGATCCTGCACTCCCGGTCACTGGTCGACGCCTCCGCCGCAGTCACCACCGGGGACAGCATCACCGCCCCGAGGGCGACAACGGCGGCTTTCAGCCAGATACGTGTGAACATAGTTAACCTCTCCATCGGACGTCGGGCATACCTACACAGGGTGACGTCGCCAAGACGTAGTGTGGGACCGGCTCGTCGGTAGAACAACCGTGGTATCAACAGGTAGGTATACGGATAGTTAGTCGTTTTCCATCAATCGACATAGGCGGCGACCAACAAATGACGAGGTGGGCGGCACGCGCTCACCTCCGTCATCCGGCGTCTACTCGGTGGGTTAGTCGGCGAGCTACGCTCGTTCGGCGTGACGACGCTGGTCGTAGCCCTGCTGGCAGTTCTGGATCTCGTCCGCGGGGGCGGTCGTCCAGTCGTACAAGTGACCGAAGGTTTCGCGCAGGGATTCGCCGAGCGGGGCAAGGGAGTACTCGACTCCGACCGGTGAGGTTGGCAGCACGCGCCGTTCGATCATCCGGTTGCGTTCGAGGCGGCGGAGGGTCTGGGGCAGGACCCGCTGGGTCACGCCTTCGAGGTGGCGCTTGATGTCGTTGAACCGGCGGGGCCTGTCGAGAACGGCCATCACCATCATCGACCACTTGTCGGCAACAGGTGCATCAACACCGGCCTCGTGAGCTGCGGGTCGAACGAAGACGCCAATCCCCGCTCTGCCGCGACAATGGCCATCCCGTCGACAACCGCATGGTCTACTGCGGCAACAAGGCCCAGGTCGAACAACCACCCACGCCGGTAGCCCGCAAGGAACCGCACGTTGCCCAGCAGCACCGGATCGGGCTCCGAGAACACCTCGAACCCCCACGAACAGCCGGCCGCGATCTCCCGCGCCCAGTCGAACGTCAACCTCACCGCAGTTCATCCAGTCGACGCAACGGCTTCACGTCCGGCTGCCCGAAGGTCGGGGCGTTGATCATCTTGTTGCCACCCAGGTACAGCGCCACGTGACGGATCTTGGTCTTGGGATTGCCGTAGAAAACGAGATCCCCCGGCTGTAGAGGCTGTCCGGCGGGCACACGTGGCTCGGCGTGGTACTGGGTGTGGGCGCTGCGGGGTTCGGTGCCCGGATGTCAGTGCAGGTGCCGGTTCCGACTGGGGCGGCTTCGGCGTATCGGGCGGCCTGGTCGATGATTTGGCGGACGTACCAGTCGGCGCGGTTGTAGGTGAAGATCGCCCGGTAGAGATCGCGTCCGTCGCGGGCGCCGGAGTCGCAAAGGTAGTGGGCGGCGGCGTGGATGGCGTCGTGCGGGTTGTACCGCGACGGCAGGGTTTCCCCGCCTGGGGCAGGCGGTGGCAGGACACGGGCGGCTGGCCGCAGCCGGGACTGGCCGTCGGCGAGATGATTCGTCCGCCGACCGGGGAGCGCCGGGGGGATGCCCGGGGCGATCACGGTGCTGGTCATGAAGACCACCACCGCGACAGGCGACAGCAGGCCCCAGGAGGGGCGAAGAAAGCGTGTTCATGCGTGCTTGAACACGACAACGTCAGATGTGGGAGGTGTGCCACAAGATTGTGTCCGAGGGGGGACTCGAACCCCCACACGTCGCATCCCTGCCACATCTGACGTATGCGTGCTTGAGCGCGCTTGAAGCCACCGACTTCGTGCATCTGCACTGGTCAGAACATCGCCCTGGGCGGTGGTCTGCATGACCGGCGTCGTAATCGCACCCCTCGTTCCTCCGGCCATGCCGCAGTCCCGCGCCCGCGGGACTGAGTCCTCGTCCGGACCGAGGTCGAGTAGCCAAGCTCTCCCGTTGGCGACCGGCCCCGCCACTCGCACCAGCAGCGTGGTGTACGGGCTGTCCGTGCTGGACCACCGCGGGCGGGTCACTGACCTGGCCGTCCTGCGAACACTCGACTGGCCACCAGGTACACGACTGCACCTGCGTCCTGCCGACGGCCCGCTGACCATCGAAGCCCACACCGACGGCGAGTTCAGCGTGACCGAGCAAGGCCATCTCCGGATCTGCGCCGCCGCACGCCACCGCCACGGCCTGGCCACCGGAGACCGGGTCTTGCTGGCCGCCGACCCAGCCGCCGGCCACCTGCTCGTGTTCCCGCCCGCGGTGCTGGACGACTTGTTCGCCGACAAGTTCACCGCGGCCTCGGGCGGCGATTCCCGATGAACGCCGCAGACCAACTTCTCCACGACGCCCGCGAAGCCAGCCGGATCCGGGCGCACCAAACACACCCGGACGTGATCGCGCTGCAGGTCGAGCGCATCCGGACCCAGGTCGACCGGCTCATGTGGACCGGGATCGTGCTCGGGCTGGCCTTCACCATGGCCAACGTCCAGCACTTCGCCGCCGGCGGCGCCCCGCGATTCTCCTTGCCCTGGCTCACCGCGTGGCTGCTGGACCCGATGGTCAGCCTGATCCTCATCGCGATCCTGCGCGCCGAGCAGATCATCGCCCAGTACCGGCTACAGACCGGACCGTGGGTGCGACGGGCGAAGTGGGCGACCCTGGCCGCGACCTACGCCATGAACACCTGGTCGGCCTGGGCGAGCGGGGACGGCAAGGCGGTGCTGCTGCACTCGGTGCCACCGCTGGTGATCTTCTTGGCCGCCGAGGCGATCACCGACCTGCGGGACAAGCTCACCGCGGCCGTCACTCACGCCTTCACCACCGCGGCCACCACATCGAATCCGGCGTCCATCACCGCCAGCACCGGGGCGGTGAACACCAGCACCGCCAAGTCCATGAACACCACCGCGACCGTTCATGAACAGCCCGCAGCCGGTGTTCATGAACGACAGGCCGACGCGAGCAGGGCGCCCACCCGAACCCGGATCCGCTTCGCGGACTACCTGGCCCGTGCACAGCAAGCGCGCACCGCGGACACCGTGATCACCCCGGCGTGGGTCCGGCAGGTGACCGCCTGTTCGCGCGGCCTGTCCTCCCGACTTGCCGCAGCCCTGAACAGCGACACCGGCGCAGTCGTGAACGGTTCCACCACCTCTTCGGTGAACACCGCTGCGAGCAGGTCCATGAACACCACCTCCGGCCGGGCGGTGACCACATGAACGCAACCACCAGCACGGCCAGCGCGCCGTCCACCGTAGAGCTGGAGGCCGCGCGTGTTCTCCTGGAGCGCCTGGGCATCAAGCCGGAGGATCTGCTCTCCGTGCCGAAGCCGAGGCCGCCGATGCCGACCTTCGCCAAGTACATCCCGGAGGTCTCCGATGCGGTTCGTGAGGGCACTCGCAGGGTGTACGGCACCTACTGGAACCGTATCTGTGCCGAGTGGGGTGATCGTCATCTCGACGAGCCGACCGCGTTGGAGATCGAGAGGTTCGCCGAGGACATCAGGACCGCGGTGCGTGTTCGCAGCAACGCCCGCGGCGGCCGTGGCGCGGTCGAGCACTTCATCGCCGCCATGCGCTGCCTGTACCGGCACGCCGAGAAGGACAAGCTGATCTCCGCGGCCGACAACCCGGCGCTCAAGGTCGACAAGCCTCGCCGGCTGCCCTCCACCAGGTGCGCCATCGCCAGCAATCGACTGGCCGAGGTCAACCAGGTCGCGGCCACTACTGGCGACGACCCCGAGCTGGACACCCTGATCCTTCGACTACATACCGAAACCGCCTGCCGTCGTGGGGGTGCGCTTGCCTTGCGCCTGCGGGATCTCGACCCGCAGCAGTGCCTGATCATGTTGCGGGAGAAGGGTGGCACGGTGCGCTGGCAGCCGGTCTCCCGCACTCTGATGTGCGGCTTGCTGGCCCTTGCAAAGGCCCGCGGCGCCGGACCCGATGACCAGGTTCTCCGCTACCGCAACGGAAAACCCATCACCAGCCGCCGCTACGACCACCTCTGGCAGCGCATCGCGAAGCACCTGCCCTGGGCGGCAGCCCAGCAGATCACCACGCACTGGTTGCGCCACACCACCTTGACGTGGGTGGAGAGGAACTTCGGCTACGGAGTCGCGCGCGCCTTCGCCGGGCACAACGATCAAGGCGGTGACACCGGATCCACCACGACCTACGTCCGCGCCGACCTCCAGGAGATCGCCAGGGCGCTGGCCGCGCTCACCGATGAGCCTCACCCCTTGGCGTAGGCAGGCCGGCGGCCGGTTAGGGCGTGCCCAGCGAACAACGTCGATGCACGGGACAGGCCCACCTGGTGAAGTTCACCGGGTGGGCCTGTATCCGGTTATGCTGTTGCTGGACTGGCTCGGCGGTCGCGCCGCAGGGCTACCGAACTCACTCGTCGCGCCGAAGCCCCCGCGTCATCGGGGCTGTTCGGCGACCCACAGTTCGGGAGAGATCCGTGACCAGTTACAGCGTTCTGCCGTCTGGGCCCCGCTACACCGTGCTCGCGACCTGGCGTGGCGAGTCGGCCGACGTCAGCACCAAGGTGACCACCCTCAACGACGAGATGGCCTACCGGCTTGCGCCGATTCTGACCCAGCTGTCCGAGAACGCGTGGGATGCCGCCGCCTGGCTGGACACCACGCCAGCTCTGGAGACGGCAATCTCACAGGTGATCGAGCAGCTCCGCAGCCCAGCAGAGTCGGTGATCCCGATCGACCTGACCGCGGACACCGGTTCCCGCCACGGCGACCAGTGGAGCTTCATCGACACGCAGGACCTGCTGGCCACCGAGCTGCCGAAGATCATGAACTCGATGACCCGGCCCCAGCGGCTGACCATTGCTGACGAGCTGGCCTCCGATGCGGCCGCCCGTGCGGAGGCGCTCCAGCTTCTGCCGACGGGACTCGACCCCGAGGACGTGACGTCCCGCATCTGGCAGATGTGCGAGGTGACCCGCTCCGAACGCAACGGCCAGACCGGGCCGCTGCCCGAAGGCGCCGCGGGTTGGCTCGTGCGCAGCTGGGGACCGTACCTGCTGTCCCCGGCAATGCGGTGGGGCGCAAGGGACCGACTGGTTCGTATCGAACAGCTCGTTGCCGCCTGCCGGGCCCACGGTGGGCGGGGCGGTGCTGACGATGACCCGCTGCAGGCTCATCTTGTGGTGCCTCGCCACCCTGGCGATTTCGAGGGCGAGGTCTACTACGTAACCGTGCACGAAGATCGTTCGAACTCCTGGGATACAGATCCCTTCCACCCGATGACCATTACACACAAGAGTTTCGGGCAGGAAGCGCAGGTCCTCGGCAAGCTGGATGCCGCCGACGACGACGGCTTCGCTGAAGTGCTGGGAGGGTGGACACGGCTGGTGCCGTTCCGTCGATGACCAGGATCGGCGTAGATCATGCGCACGTCGCGGGAGTCCATGATCACGGTCAGAACCGCCAGTGGTCGCCAGGCGGATTGGGCCGACATCCAGGCCATGTAGGTGGACCAGCGCGTTGCAGGTGTTGTCCGGCTGGTCCTCCGGCACTGTGGTCAGCCGCACCCACGGGGTGAGCCGTGGTTGGCCCATCGGGTCCCACCGGGCTCGAACCTGTCCGTTAACGCCGGACTAAGAAGCCGTGCAAAACATGTTTCGCAATTCATCCTGCGAAATGTCTCACAGCACGACTTGCGATACTTCTCGCAATGTCGAGGCGTCACACCTCTCCTGCCCGGAGCCAACTGCGAAGCATCCACAATTGACGTCAATTCTCGACGTAGTTGACCTGCTGTAATACCAGCTTGCTGGTATTACAGCAGGTCAGGGGGCTGCTCGCGCATCCCGAGCGAGGGCGACTAGCCAATGTCCAACTAGCCCAAGCGGGTGAACTTTCCGGGCTTATCACACATGATAGACCTCGAATTGAGGGGTTCTACCAGCGAAAATCGGACCGGCCCCGTCGTTTAGGCCCCGACCCGCGGTTCGACTAGGTCGACTAACAGAGCAGCCCCGCCTATGGTCGCGACCACCACGCGGCGCATCCGGACGCATCCGCAACCGTTTCATCCACGAGAGGCATAGGGGGCTTGGTGTCCCAGGTAGATGATCAAGCAGGAGGGCCGGCGTACAGCTGTGGCTGTCCGGGCCGGCCGCGGCTGACGTTCGCGCAGTGGTTCTCGGCGCGAATCCAGCAGGCCGACGAGGGAGTTCGCACCCTCCACGAATGGGTTTGCTTGTGGCGCAACCGCCAGCCGCTCGCTTGGCGGACTCGCTGGCGTCGTCGGCGCGTAGTTGTCTGGAGTGTGGTGGGCGTCGTGGTCGCTCTGGTTCTCGCTCGGTACTACGGCGGATAGCGGTCAAGAACCGTTGTACCTCAAGGAAATGAGGATGGCCTCGGCGCAGAGCGTGCGCCGAGGCCCTCAAAACAGGGACGTTGGGGACAGAACAGCATCTGGCTGTGGAGCCGCGGCACGGGTCTCGGGCAGCGCCTCGTCCACGATCACCGCCATCCAGTTGTCCCGCAACAGGGCGGCCAAGCCTGGAAACCGAGCACCCGCCAGGGAATGGCCATCTCCTGTCGGATCGCCGATGTCCAGCGCGCAGAGCTGCCCCGCCCGAGCAGGTTGCTACCCAGGCAGCTGGGCCAACGGGTGTGGTTCTCCGGTGAGTGCGGCCAGCGCGGTGGCGACCTCGTAAAGTTCGGCACGGATGTAGGTCGTGGTGGTCCCGCCGTCACCCTTGCCAAAGTGCCCGGCAAACGCGCGGGCGACGCCGTAGCCGAAGTTGCGCTCCACGAACGTCAACGTCGTGTACCGGATCCAGTGCGTGGTGACCTGTTGGATGGCCACCCACGGCAGGTGTTCGCCGACCCGGATCCAGATGTGGTCGTAGCGGCGGGTCGTGATCGGGCGGCCGTTGCGGTAGCGGAAGAGTTGACCGTCGGGTTCGGCGCCACGTACCTCGCCGTGAGCGACCAAGGTGTCCATCATGGTCGGGGACACCGGCTGCCAGCGGACCGTCTCTCCCTTCTCCCGCAAGCGGATGAGGCACTGCTGCGGGTCGAGATCCTTCGGGCGCAGGGCCAGGGCGCCACCGCGGCGGCAGGCGGTTTCGGTGTGCAGGCGCACCAGGGTCAGATCCAGCTCGGGGTCGTTGCCGGTCGAGCCGGCCACCTCGTTGATCTCGGCAAGCCGGGCCGGTGGCAGCGCGCGGCGGGTGCTGGCCAGCCGCCGGGGCTTGGCCACGCGTATGGCCGGGTTGTTCCACTCGCGGATGTGGCCGTCATCCACAGCGTGCCGGAACACGCAGCGGGTCGCGGAGATCAGGTGTTCGGCTGCGCTGCGGCCGGACCTGGAGTTCTTGCGCACCACGGCCCGGTGCGTGGTCTGCTCGGCGAGCTGCTTGATGTCCAGCGCGGTCACCTGATCCAGGGGCCGGTCGCCCCAGACCTCCACCATCCGCCGCCAATACGGACCGTAGACCTCGCGTGTGCTGGAGGAAACGGCATCGGCCACGCGCGGCAGGTAGTCGCGGAGGAGCGGCACCGGTGCGTCCGCGATCGGCGCGGCCAAGAGCTGTTCGGGGCTGATGCCGAGGCTGGCCAGGAGCAGGCGGGCCGCTTCCAGTTCGGCGGTCATCGCCCCGGTTCCTGCCGTGCGCGGGCGTGGTGGGCAAGCAGGATCGACCCCACCGCGACCGGGGTGTAGACCACCAGGAAGTCCTGTCCGGGCAGGGCCACCACGAGGAGGCGGTCACCTGCTGTCAGTCCGCACTGGTGTCGGACGGAGGCGGGCAGCCGCAGGCGCCCCTGCCGGTTGAGGGTGTGTGGGCCGCGGCGCCCGATCACGACGATGACCGCGGCATCGAGCACGGCGAGGGAGATCCGGTGGCCTGGTGGCCAGCCGAGTGCGCGCAGGGGTGATCGGTCGGCGATCCTGCCTCGTTGGTCGACGGGCGAGACGACGCAGTGCAGATCGCTGACCAGCGAGCTGACGCGCAGCTGAGGGACGGGGAGGCCGCCGGGCTGAGACCGCGCGGACGAGGTCGGGGCGCTGACTGCCGCGGCAAGGCGCCCTGCGAGGGAGCGAGGTGAAGACGAGGGCCTATCGGGGCCAGGCAACGTGGTGTTGGCGAACCCCGTCGACGTGGTGCCCGGAGTGCCGCGGACCGGCCCGGGGCTCATGGCGCGCCCCCGTCCGGCAGGTTCATCACAGCGACCTGAACGCGACGCCCCAGGGCGGTCCGGACATCCACCGACCCGTTTGCCGAGCCGACCAGCAAGGCCGTGGACGTCGTGGTGCCGGATCGACGGACCGACGCGGGCCGGATTCTCCGCACGAGTTGCTTCATCCCGCGGCCGGGGTTTGCCCGATGCTGCTGCTCGATGGGCAGCGGTCCGCTGCGGTGGCCCCGGGCCGCGCTGCGGGCCGCGGATCGGCGGTGGTAGGTCGAGTGCCAGCCGCGTTCACGGCACTGCAGGAGGGTCATGCCGCCCACCTCGTGCTCGGGTGAGCGTTGGCGATGCCGTCCTGCCGCAACGCGGTGGTGGCCAACGGCAGCTCGGTGACCACGCCGTCGGCCAGCAGGGTGGCCGGGAGGAAGTGGGCGCGGAAGATCACCACGTCGCAGTGGGCGGTCAGGGCTATCGGTGTTCCCGCCGCACGGGCGTGCTCGGCGGCGCGGCGGACGGTGACCTCGACGCGGGTGAATACCTCGTGCCCGCGCACCCGGGCGGTCACCGCGATGCCTCGCTGCACCGGGATAAGACCGACGGCGCGCCCTGCCTCCAGCACCTGGGTGGGCAGGTCGAGCAGCACGCCGCCGTAGCGGGTGGGCTGGATGACCACCACGACGTAACCGCCGGGACGCAGCAGTGGGTGGCAGCCGGAGAGCATGTCAGTCAGTCGCCGCCAGCGTGAGACCGACCCGGAGCTGTCGACGGCTGCGCTCGGCCGGTGTCCGCGGAGGCTGGTCAGCACCAGGTCCACCTGGCCGGCCAGGTCGGTGGCCTCGGCGTCGTGGAGGAGACCGGGTGTTCCGGTGAGCACGGTTCCGGGCCGTCGGGCGCCGTTGCGGCGGGCCGCGGTGAGGTTCATGCGGGCGACTCGGCGCCAGCGCGGGTCGACGGTCAGGCCGATGGCCCAGCGGCCGGCGCAGAGAGCTTCGGTCACGACGGTGCCTGCGCCGCAGTCGGGGTCCAGGACGAGGTCGCCGGGCTGGGTGAAGGTGGTGATGGCGTGTGCGGCGACCGTGGGTGGGACTTGGTCGCGGTCGGTCTGGGTGGCCGGGGTGTAACCACCGCGGCGGTGCTGGTCGGCGAGGCTGCGTTCGCCGGTGAACCACACCGATGTGGCCGTGGGCGCCGACCCTGCGGCGGTCATCGGAGGTCTCCGCAGTGTCCCCGTACGGTGGTCCCAGGCGGGGCGGCGGTGAAGACGAGGATGTCGCTGAAGGACTTCGCGCTACTGGCGGTGGGTGTGCTGGACTCGGAGCGCTGCTGCATGGTGACGGCGCCGAGCACGGCGATGTGATCGAGAAAGTGGAGTCCGGACCGCCGGGCTGAGCGCACCACCGCGCCGGTAGGGTCGTGCAGCCCGGAGCCGTCATGGTGGCTGTGTGTAATGACGACGACCATGCCCCGGCCGGTCAGGCGGTTGGTCCAGCGACGCAGTCCCAGGTGGTGCGGGACGGTCGGCTCGACCGCGGTGATGATCAGGTCGACCGAGTCCGCGCCTCGATCGACAGCACCGCGGGACGTCTGGTCTGAGTTGCGCTCGCCTACGCCTCGGGCCGCGGTTCTGGTGGTGCGAGGCCCTGGGCTCGACTCGGTGTCGACCACCCCAGCGGCGGCGTCAACCGCGTGGTTAGCGCCGGCCGCATCGGTACAGGTCTGGGCGGTCCGGCCGAGGCGGAACACAGCCCAACGGGCGTCAAGGAGACCGTCGTACTCCCGGCGTTCCCGCGGTGTTCGGACCCTAGCCGCGCCGAGGCGATCTCCTGGTGTGGCTGGACGCGGAACAGCGAGCAGCAGCACTCGGTCGCCGGGACAGGTGTAGCTGGTGACGATCTTGACGATCGTGGACAGCAGCCAGTCCTCCGCGGCGAACCGGGGACCGGGCCACACGGTCGTCAACCTGGGCCGGGACGGCCTGATCAGGAAGGGCTCCCAGCCGAACCGTGGCCGCGCTCCGCGACCGCGGCCGCCAGGCCACCCTCGGGGCGACCCGGGCTTGTTGGTCGAATCAGCGGGTGAGCCGGAACAGCTGCGCGAATCCATCGGAGCCTCCGCAGGGCGAGTGGCGAACTACTGGACGCCCCTTAACTCCGGTTCTGCCGCACCTATTGGACAAAAGCCCATCAACTTTGCAGTCCATCGCGGGAAGGCGACGCGCTGTGGATCCACCACTAGGCACTCTCGTCGACGTCCACCGCCACAGCCCGATTCGACGAGTGAAGCTCTTCCAAGATTTTTTCGACAGGTTGAACCAGGCGTGCAGCTCGTGGCCGGACAAGCGGGCAGTCGACTACTAGTCCACAGCTAGATCAACGATCAAACCGCAGCTCATCGACTACTAGTTCCACCTTGTGGGTTTCCCCGTATGTCGCCGGCGCCCGGCCTTCATTGTGTCGCGAATTCAGCAGGATCTAGTAGTTTCATAGCAGTACCGGGAGATCAAAATAGTATCGCCCTAGCATTTCGCTAGTAATCGTCGTGGCGTACTGGCGTCGTTGTTGAACACCTCGACGCCGTGGGAGATACGTCATGCCTACACGTTCGACCTCGCGCCGCAGCGACGGCGAATCGTATTCGGAGAATGCGCTCGATGTGGCACGCGGTGCCTTCGAGTGGCTGGTCACCGGACCGCATCCGGTGTCGTTGAACGGGCGCCGGCTTCCCGGGCTTCCGGATCGTCAGGTCCCTCTGGATGAACTCCGCGATCTGGTGCTGGAGCGCCGTTGCCGCCAGTCGACCCGGGATGCGGTGTGGGCCCATCTGGTGCTGCGCTCGCGCACCGAGGGCGCGACCTGGACGGTGGCCGCGGTCGGTATGGCCCTGCCCGCGCTCACCTCGGTCACCGCGCGCCTGACCGACCGCTTCGCCGCCGACCCGGCCGATGTCGCCGGCGAGGTCCTGCGCGGGTTCCTCGCCGCGGTCACCACGATCGATCTGCGCCGCCCGAAGATCATGCTGCGCTTGCGGTGGGCGGCTTTCCGTGCCGGGCACGCCGCGGTCGCTGAGGCCCTGGCCGCGCCGACCCCGCTGCCTTCGGGGTTCTTCTCCCGGGCACCGCACCCGCCCTGGGGCCACCCGGATCTGGTGCTGGCCCGCGCGGTGGATGAGGGGGTCCTGACCCGGATCGAGGCCGCGGTCATCGGGGCGACCCGGCTGGAAGAACTGCCCATGGCCGACTGGGCGGCCCGGAGCCGGATGAAGCTGTGGGCGGCCTACAAGATGCGCCAGCGCGCCGAGGCCCGGCTGCGCGCCTACCTGTGCGAGGACACCGCCGAGCCCACCGCACCCCGCCGCCAGCCCCGTCCTCCTCGACCACGTTCGGTGACCGATTCCCGGGGTCGGTCCGGGCGGAAAGTCCGGCGCGGGATGTCCAAGACCGGCTCGGATTCCGGAGTTCAGGAGCGTGAGACCACTCCGTCCTCCCCGCGCCGTTCGGAGGTGCCCCCATGTGCCTGACCCCGCCCCCACCTGCCACCGAACAGCCCCCGACCCAACCTGCCAACCCCCAGCAACCTGATGACCACTTCGTGCTCACCGCCGCGGGTTCCGCCCGCAGTCATCGGAGGACTACGTCCGATTGGGGACCGTGGCACACGGTGCGCCGAGCGCTGCCGGTCGTGGCGTTGCTCGCGGCGGGATGGCTGGGGGCGGCGTCCTCGGCGCAGGCCGAACCGGCCGCGGTGCTGGCGCTGGCCAAGTCGTTGGAGGAAGTGCTCAGCAACATCCAGCTGTGGCTGGCGGGCATCCTCGGCGGGCTGGCCACCCTGTTCCTCAGCTTCGGCGGCGCCCGCTACGTCGCGGCCGGCGGGGATCCCGGTGAGGTGAGCAAGGCCAAGTTGGCGCTCAAGTGCGCGGGCGTGGGGTACGCGGTGGCGCTGCTGGCACCACTGATCGTGGAGATCCTCAAGCGGATCGTCGGGGCCGGACCATGACCGCCACCATCCCTCCCGCAACAGGGAGGCCACGCCGCCGCGGAGTGCCCCGGACCTGGGCCGGATGGGCCTTGGCGGTGAGCCTGGGCCTGCTGCTGGCCGCGGCCTTGGCGGTCACCGCAAGCGCCCAGCCAACCCCTGCACCCACTCCGCCCGCGCCGCCCACCTCCACGAACCCGATCACCACCACGGTGCCGAGCACGTCACCGGGACCCTGCACCGGGCCGGGCTGCATCCCGCAACCGACCACCCCCGGCCGACCGCCGGGCCAGCCGGGCGGGTCGGGGAAGCTGGTGTGCTCCCTGTGGGACACCTCGACCTGGTCGGTCTGCCTGGACACCATGCTGACCGAGTTGTTCCGGGACATGGCCGCTTCCGCGCTCAACCCGTTGCTGGAGCTGCTCGGCAACACCCTGCTCACCACCCCGACCCCGGCATCGGTGCCCCGGATCGGGCAGTTGTGGCAGTCCTCCTGGGAGATCGTGCTGGCCTGCTACGGGCTGCTCGTGGTCTTCGCCGGGATCCAGCTGATGGCCTACCAGACCGTGCAGACCCGCTCTTCGGCGCAGGAGATCCTGCCGCGGCTGCTCACCGGGTTTCTGGCCAGCGCGCTGTCGCTGTTCGTGGCGGTCAAGGCCATCGAGTTGGCCAACGCGCTCTCGGCCGCGGTGATGGGGCCCGGGGTGAACCCGACCGAGGCCGCCGACGCGCTCAAGCTCCTCCTGCTCAACCCGGCCTTCGGGATGAGCATCATCCAGGCCCTGTTGATGATCGCGGTGGCCATCGGCGTGATCGCGGTGCTGCTGACCTACATCGTGCGGGTCGCCCTGACCGTGATCCTCATCGTGGCCGCCCCGCTGCTGCTCATGGGCCACGCCCTGTCGGTCTCCGACGGGGTCGCTAGGTGGTGGTGGAAAGCCTTCGGCGGCTGTCTGGCGGTGCAGCTTGCCCAGTCGTTGACCTTGATCACCGCGTTGCGGGTGATCCTGGCCCCGGGGTTCACGGTGTTCGGGCCAACCACCGGGGGCTTGGTCAACCTGTTGGTGGGGCTCGCGCTGCTCTACATCCTGGTCAAGATCCCCTTCTGGATCTTCAAGCCGCTCAAGATCAGCCAGGGCCGGTCCCTGATGGGCGGGCTGCTGCGCGCCTACGTCATCGGCAAGACCTTCGGCCTGGTCAGCGGACATCGCAGAAGCACCGCGCACTCCCACACCCGCGCCGCCGCCGTGCGGCCGCAGCCGGGTGCGGTCAGCGAGCCGCCGTGGCCGATGGCGATCCGCCAGTGGGGCGGCCTGGCCGGCATCGGCGGCCCGGAGGCCATCGCCCGCCGTCTGCGCGAGCACCGCGCCGCCGCCCACATTCACCAGCAGCCGGGCAGCCGGGTCGGCGCGGTCCGCTTCCAGCAACCCGCCCCGCAGACCCCGACCCACGACCTGGCTCCGCGTCACGCCTCGGAGGCCCCCACCATGACCCAGTTCCAGCCCCCGGTCCCCGACCGGCCCACCACCGCTACGCCCATCGCCCGCCCCGCGGCCGCGCCCAGTCCTCTGCGGTTCCAGACCGCCGCGGTCCCAGCGAACACCCCAGTTCTCGTGCCCGCCGCGCCGGTGCCCACGCACTTGCGGTTCCAGCCCGCCACCCCGGAGCAGTTGGTCCAGCCCCGCATCGCCGACTCCGCGCCTGCGGCCCCGGTGTTCGGGCATCCGGCGGTGGCTCCCCTCGGCCGCCGCGCCCGTTCCCACGCTCCCGCCCCGCTCCAATTCCAACCACCACCCGGCCCGGCGGAGACCCCGGCGAGCGGTCCGGCGTCCGCCCCGTCCGCGGTGCTGTTCCAGCCGCCGGGACCCACTCCGCCGACTCGACCTGGAGGTGAGAAGTGACCGCACCCATCCGCATCCCAGCCGACGTCGACCGGCCCGATCGCATCCTCGGCCCGCTCACCGGACGGCAGGTACTCATCCTCGCCGCTGCCGCCGGACTGCTCTACGGCGCCTACCACCTCACCCGTGACCTGATCCCGTTGCTGGTCTTCGCACTGGCCGCGCTGCCGATCGCGGCGATCACCGCGGTCGTCGCGCTGGGGCAGCGGGACGGGATCAGCCTGGACCGTCTCGCCCTGGCCGCACTGCGGCAGGCGCTGAGCCCGCGGCACCGCGTCGCCGCCCCCGAAGGCATCCCCGCCGTCCCGCAGTGGCTGGCCCAGCACGCCACCACCGCGGGCGGGTCCGGGGCAGTGTCCCCGGTGCCGCTGGAGTTGCCCGCCGAAGCCGTCACCGACGCCGGGGTCATCGACCTCGGCCCGGACGGCCTGGCCGTGCTGGCCGTGTGCTCCACGGTCAACTTCGGGCTGCGCACCGCCGCCGAGCAACAAGCCCTCGTCGCCGTCTTCGCCCGCTTCCTCAACGGCCTGACCGCCCCGGCGCAACTGCTGGTGCGCGCCCAGCACCTGGACCTGTCCACCCAGATCGCCGAACTGCACGAGGGCGCGCCCCGGCTACCCCATCCCGCGCTGGAACAAGCTGCCCGCGAACACGCCGACTACCTCACCCAGCTGGCCGCCACCACCGACTTGCTGCGCCGGCAAGTCCTCCTGGTCCTGCGCGAACCCCTCCACACCACCGGCTCAGGCGGAGTCGGTTCGCCGCTGGCGCTGCTGCGTCGAGGCCGCCCACCGGCGCATCCGGATGAGGGAGCGCGCCGCGCCGCGGAGACGCGGCTTGCCCAGCGGGTGCAGGAAGCCACCGCGCTGCTGGCACCGGCCGGGATCACCGTCACCGCGCTGGATCCCGGCACGGCGACCAGCGTGCTGGCCGCGGCCTGCAACCCCGACTCGCTCATCCCGCCCGGCACCGCGATGGCCACCGCCGACGAAGTGATCACCACCGCGCCCACCGGCGGCTGGAACCCGGCCGCCTTCGGCACCACCGCCAGCACCCACCAGGACGGAGGTGAACCGCGATGAGGCGCACCAGCACCGCGGGCAGCGGGGTGTTCACCCCGGACGCGATCACCGTCGGCGCCCGGCACCTGGAGGTCGGCGGCGAGCAGGTGGCCTCCTTCGCCGTCACCGGCTACCCGCGCGAGGTCCACCCCGGCTGGCTCCAGCCGCTGCTGACCTACCCCGGGCGCCTGGACGTCAGCCTGCACATCGAGCCCGTCGACCCGGTCACCGCCGCCGACCGCCTCAAGAAACAGGTCGCCCGGCTCGGCTCCGGCACCGGCCTGGACCCGCACGCCGCGGTCGCGCTGCGCGATGCCGAAGACCTGGCCGATCGGCTGGCCCGCAGCCAGGACAAGCTGTTCCGCTTCGGCCTCTACCTCACCGTGCACGCCCATACCGCGCAGGAATTGGCGACTGAGGTCGCCGCGGTCCGCTCCTTGGCCGCCTCCCTGCTGCTGGATGCCAAACCCGCCAGCTACCGCAGCCTGCAAGCCTGGATCACCACCCTGCCACTGGGCCTGGATCAGCTCGGGTTGCGGCGCACCTTCGACACCACCGCGCTCGCGGCCAGCTTCCCGTTCCCCAGCCCAGACCTCCCGGCCCCGGACCCGGCCTCCGCCGCGGCACCGACCGGGGTGCTCTACGGGTTCAACCTCGGCTCCCAAGGACTGGTCCACCACGACCGCTTCGCCTGCGCCAACCACAACTCCGTCATCCTGGGCAGCTCCGGCGCCGGCAAGTCCTACCTGGTCAAACTCGAAGCCCTACGCTCGCTCTACCGCGGCGTCCAGGTGCTCATCGTCGACCCCGAAGACGAATACGCCCGCCTGGCCGCCGCGATCGGCGGCACCCACCTGCAACTGGGCGCCACCGAAATCCACCTCAACCCCCTCGACCTGCCAGTGCACACCCGCCCAGACGGGCGGCGCACCGCACCCCGAGACGCCCTGGTGCGCCGCTGCCTGTTCCTGCACACCGTGGTCGCCGTCCTGCTCGGCGCTGAACTCGACGCCACCCAACGCCTCGCCCTGGACCGCGCCATCACCGCGACCTACGCCGCGGCCGGGATCACCGCCGACCCGCGCACCTGGCTACGCCCGGCCCCGCTGCTGGCCGACCTGGCCACCGCCCTGACCCAGGTGCGCGACCCGGCCGCGGTGACACTGGCCGCGCGGTTACAGCCCTACACCACCGGCGCGTTCTCCGGGCTGTTCGCCAAGCCCACCACCCTGCGCCAGGACGGACACTTCGTCGTGTTCTCCCTGCGGGAGCTGGCCGAGGAACTCAAACCCCTCGGCACCCTGCTCGCACTGGACGCGGTGTGGCGGCAGGTCTCCAACGCCGCGATCCGCCGCCCCCGGCTGGTCGTGGTCGACGAAGCCTGGATGCTGATGCGCCAGCCCGCCGGCGCGGAGTTCCTCTTCCGCATGGCCAAAGCCGGCCGCAAGCACTGGGCCGGACTCACCGTGGCCACCCAGGACGCCGCCGACGTCCTGGGCTCCGACATCGGCAAGGCCGTGATCGCCAACGCCTCCACCCAGATCCTGCTGCGCCAGGCCCCACAGGCCATCGAGGAGATCGGCCACGCCTTCACCCTCTCCGCCGGCGAACGCCAATTCCTGCTCTCCGCCGCCCAGGGCCAAGGCCTGCTGGCCACCGGACCCCACCGGGTCGCCTTCCAAGCCCTCGCCTCCCCGGCCGAACACGCCCTGATCACCACCTCACCCGCGGAGCTGGCCGCCCTGACCGAGACCACACCAGAGACCACACCAGAGGCGTTCGTAGACCTGGAGTCCCTGGCCCCCGGGGCCGTCAGTGAGCTAGCCGAGGAGGTCGATCTTGATGCTGCCTAACGTCACCCCGCACTTGCGGCCCGCCGGGAACCTGTTGGAAGGCAACGGGAAACCGTACGCCTCGCCGATCGCGGACTACCTGCTCAACCCGTGGGGCGCGCTCGCCAACCTGGCGACCGCGGCCAGGGACCTGCTCCTGAACTGGGGGCCGACGGCCGCCGGTGTCCTCCTGGTGCTGGCAACCTCGGTGGCGCTCTTCCGCCGGGCCTGGTGCTGCCGCAACCACACCCGGCTGGCCGCTGATGCCCGGCTGATCACCGTGCTGGCCCCGCCCACAGTCGAGCCCACCGGCGCGATCACCTTGTGGTCCAACCTCATCGGCCTGCTCCACCCCGCCTGGAAACGACTGCTGCACGGCCAGCCCCACCTCAGCTTCGAGTACGACTTCACCGCCAACGGCCTGCAGATCCAGCTGTGGGTCCCCGGCCTCATACCCCCAGGGCTGGTCGAGCGCGCCATCGAAGCCGCCTGGCCCGGCGCACGCACCCACACCACCCCGGCACCACCTCCGCACCACGGCGGTCATCTCGAAGCGGTCGGCGGTGAACTCCGCCTGGCCCGCACCGAAGCGCTGCCCATCCGCACCGACTTCGCCACCGACCCCCTCCGCGCCCTGCTCGGCGTCCCAGGCACCCTCGGCCCGCACGAAAACATCCGCGTGCAGATCCTGGCCCGCCCGGTCACCGGGCGCCGCCTCGTACGGGCCCGCCGCGCCGCCCAACGCCTGCACACCGGCCGGCCGATCAACCCGATCAGCAGCCTGCTCGACCTGCTCACCCCCGGCACCCACACCACCCACACCACCCGCACCAACACCGCGGCACCGCGGCTGGATCGGCAGACCAGCATGGACTACAACGCCCAGGACCGGGCCATCGTGGCCAAACAGCGAGAACCGCAATACGACACCCGCATCCGCTACCTCGCCGCCACCACCCTGACCGCCGAACCCACCCCGCAGGAACGCGCCGCGATCCAGGCCGTGCTCCGCGGCCGAGGCCACGCCCTGGCCTCCGCCTTCGCCCCCTACGCCGAACACAACCACTACCGCCGCACCCGCCTACCCCACCCACCGGCCACGATCGCCTCCCGGCGCCTGGACACCGGTGATCTGCTCTCGGTGCCCGAACTCGCCGCCCTGGCCCACCTGCCCCTGGACGAAGCCGTTCCCGGCCTGCACCGCGCCGGAGCCCGCGCCCTCCCACCACCACCCGGCATCGCCACCACCGGGCCACAGGTCAAACCACTCGGGATCAGCGACACCGGACACCCCCGCCCGATCGGCCTGCACGTCGCCGATGCCCGCCACCACCTCCACATCCTGGGCAAGACCGGCTCCGGCAAGTCCGAACTGATCGCCAACCTCGTGCTCGCCGACGCCCAAGCCGGCCGCGGCGTCGTGGTCATCGACCCCAAAGGCGACCTGATCCACGACCTACTACAGCGCCTACCCGAGGAGGTAGGCGAGAAGGTGGTGCTCTTCGACGCCGACAGCCCCACCCACCCCCCGGTACTCAACCCGTTGGAGGGCAACGACACCGCCCGCACCGTGGACAACCTGGTCTCGATCTTCGCCCGGATCTACGCCTCCTCCTGGGGCCCCCGCACCGAGGACATCCTCCGCGCGAGCCTGCTCACCCTCACCACCCAGCCCGGCACCCCCACCCTGCTGGACGTGCCCAAACTGCTCACGGTGCGCGCCTTCCGCGACCGCGCCACCGAACACCTCCGCGACGAGGTCCTGCTGGGCTTCTGGGCCGGCTACAACACGCTGTCCGATCCCGCCCGCGCCCACATCATCGCCCCGCTGATGAACAAACTCCGCGGCCTGCTGCTACGCCCGTTCGTACGCAACGCCCTGGCCGCAGGACCCTCCACAGTGGACATGACCAAGGTCCTCGACGGCGGAATCTGCCTGGTACGCATCGCCAAAGACGCCCTCGGCATCGACACCACCAGCTTGGTCGGATCCATCATCGTGGCCGCGGTCTGGCAAGCCGCCACCCGCCGCGCCCGCCTCTCACAACGCCGACGCCGCGACTGCGCACTCTACGTCGATGAATGCCACAACTTCCTGAACATGCCCCACCCCCTGGAAGACCTGCTCGCCGAGGCCCGCGGCTACCGCCTGTCCATGGTCCTGGCCCACCAGCACCTCGACCAGCTCACCAAGGACCTGCACGCCGGCATCTCGGCCAACACCCGCTCGAAAGTCTTCTTCACCGCCAGTCCCGAAGACGCCCGCCACCTGGCCCGCCACACCCACCCCCGCCTCACCGAACACGACCTGTCCCACCTGGGCGCCTTCCACATCGCCGCCCGCCTGCTCACCGACGGCGAAGAAGCCCACCCCTTCACCGCCCGCACCCGCAAACTCCCACCCCCCATCCCCGGCCGCGCACAGACCATCCGCACCGCCGCCACAGCCAACACCCGCCCACCAACCCCAGCACCCGGACCGGCCACCCGCACCGGCCGCGACCCACGCCGGGCCGCCTGACCACCACCCAGGAGAACAGGATGATCACCAACGTCACGCCCCAACGGAAACTCCGCGGCCACCTACCCCAACGCCCCACCCCACGCGCCGCGGCCACCGGCGCCCACCACGCCCAACTGGCCGCCCGACTCACCCCACGCGACCGGTGGCTGGCCAGGATGCTCTTCGAGCACCGCGTGTTCACCACCCACCAGATCGAGCAGCTGGCCTTCCCCTCCACCCGCGCGGCCAACCACCGCCTCCGCCAGCTCTACCTCTGGCGCGTCCTGGACCGCTTCCAGCCCTTCATCACCACCGGCACGATGCCGATGCACTACATCCTCGACACCGCCGGCGCGACCGTGCTGGCCCACGAAGACGGCCTGGCCCCAGAAACCCTCGGCTACCGCCACACCACCGCCATCGGCATCGCCCACTCCCTGCGCCTGGCCCACACCATCGGTGTCAACGGCCTTTTCACCGCCCTCATCGCCCACGCCCGCCACCCCGCCACCCGCAGCCACCTGACCGCCTGGTGGCCGGAAACCCGTTGTGCGGCCCACTTCGGCGACATCGTCCGCCCCGACGCCTACGGCCGCTGGCAAGAAGCCGGACGCGAGTTCGAGTTCTTCCTGGAGTACGACTTCGGCACCGAAACCCTCACCCGCCTCACCACCAAGCTCACCGACTACGCCCGCCTGGCCGCGGCCACCGCGATCCGCACCCCCGTGCTCTTCCACTTCCCCAGCCACCGCCGCGAGGCCACCGCCCGCCGCGCCCTGGCCGAAGCCACGGCCAGCCTGGTCCACCCCGCCCTGGTCCCCATCGCCACCACAACGCCCCCGGCCATCGCCACAGGCCGCTCCGCGACCGCGGGGTGGCTTCCACTGACCGAACCAGCCACCACCCCACGGCGCCTCGATCTGATCGACCTCGCCGACCTGTGGCCGATCACGAACTCCTCCTCCTCCACCACCACCGAGCCGGTCCGCGGGTCCACCACGGCCCTGACCAAGTTGGCGCCACCAACGCCAATGCCCCCTCCAGCTCCAGCCCGCAGGGCTCAGCCGTGAAACTCGTGCTCGCCGCGATGGCGGTCATCGTGGCGATCCCGGTGGCCATCGCCGCCTTCCTCACCCACCTCGCCGCAACCGTGACCGGCGGCACCAGCAGCCACCCCGGCGCCGAGGCCCTGGCCGACATCCCGGGCAACTACCTCGCCCTCTACCGCACCGCGGCCCCCCAATGCCCCGGACTGGACTGGAGCATCCTGGCCGCCATCGGCAAAATCGAAACCGACCACGGCCGCTCCACCCTCCCCGGAGTCCACAACGGCCAGAACCACGCCGGCGCGGCCGGTCCGATGCAGTTCCTGGCCGGCACCTTCGACGAAGTCCTGCGCCGCCACCGGCTGCCGCCAGGCGGCGCAACCCCACCCTCGCGCTACAACCCGCACGATGCGATCCACGCCGCCGCGCACTACCTGTGTGACTCCGGCGCCCGCGGTGGGCAGGACCTCTACCGCGCGATCTTCACCTACAACCGCGCCGACTGGTACGTCCGCAAAGTCCTCGCTCAAGCCGAGCGTTACGCCGCTGCCGCCTCAGTGGCAGGAACCGGGAATTGCACTGACGTCCAGGCACTCAGCCTGGCCGCGCACGCCGCGATTAGCTTTGCCTGCCAACAACTCGGCCAGCCCTATGTCTGGGGCGGCGACGGCGGGGCCGAGGGCGGGTTCGATTGCTCCGGGTTGACCAAAGCTGCCTACGCCCACGCTGGGATCAGCCTGCCGCGCACCGCACATACCCAGTTCCAGGCTGGCCCAGGCGTCCCAGTCGGGCAGCCGCTGCTGCCGGGAGACCTCGTGTTCTACGGCAACCCGCACATCAAGATCCGCCACGTTGGCCTGTACCTAGGCAACGGCAAAATGATCAACGCACCGACCTTCGGCCAGCCCGTCCAGATCGACAGCTACCGATACAAGAACGACGACTACATTGGTGCAACCCGTCCGATGCGCCGGAATCCATAGTAATAGGTAGAGCATCGAGCGTAGTTGGCGACCGGTCGATCTTCCCGCCATCCGTGGCGCAACTTGAAATCGGGTTCGTCGCACACAAACTTGAAGGCTGTTGGGCACCTACCCGCTGAAGGCAAGTCCGCAGGCACCTACCTCAACGTCTAGCTCCTGCCTCCCAGGTGTGTGATCGCCTCGGTCGGCGCTGTGCTAGGGTGCTCTTGTCTTCAATGGAAGATGCGGCCTCGCACAAAGGGCTGCTATGGCGTCCAGCGGACGGTCTCGGCACCACCGCGTACGACGTTGAGAGGTGTGGGTCACCTGCTTTGTGTGGCAGTTCCGCGTGACCTGTGACAGCAACGTGACCATTGGCGGGCCGAGCCGTCGGAGATGGATCACGTATGCCCTCGTCTGCCCGGCGCACACTTCGCGATCTTCGCCGGTCGTACACCGGCGAGGACAAAATCGCTGCGAAAGCTGGTCTGGGTCGCCGATGCCTTGGGCTCGACCGGTGCACTCCCGAGCAACGCCGATTTCGTGCGCTAGTGGCACTGCATCTATTCAACAACTACAACAGTGAGATTAGCCAGAAGAACATATATAGCACGCACGACTTCTTGGCGTACACCATGGTCGCATCACCGCGATACGACCAGATGGTTTTCCTTATTCCGGGAGCAGTTGAGAACGCCCTCGGTCGCCTAATCTCCACCAATGATGATCTCCGCTTTGGCATGCCAGGTCTGCGACTTGTCGCCAGGAATGACTACCGTACATTCCATGCCGTCCATACTCCTACTGGTGCCCGAGTCGTATTCGCGGCGCGCTCGGACTTCGGGCCGACGGATGCAGTCTCGCGATCTCGGTGGAACCATGATGGATCGTACCTAGATTATTTCCCGCGTTTGGAAATACCTCTAACAGCCGCCGAGCATGCCGCACTGGGCCAAATACCGCCGATGACCGCCGAGATCGAGATAATTCTCGCGGCTCTCGTCACGCGGATCTCCGCTCGGGATCCTCGACGAACCTGGCATGTCGCCAACTGGTGGGGCGACCCGCTGCAGAGGCCGGAGCCGGCCAGCCGCGGACGTGAGCGCAAGCTGTCCCTTTGGGGCGAGGGTCCGCGTTGGAAGCTTCACTGGAACCGGGATCCGTATCCCGAGGACCTTGTTGCTTGTCTCACCGCCCCCGAGATCGGTGTGGCCGGGGCGGAGGCCATAGAAGATGCATTTGGTTGGGCAATCAGACTTGGCGGGTCGTCGCTCTACCTCCGCTACGGCGAGGTTGAGTGATGATGATAGCAACATTGCCGGACTGGACCGCTGTCTTTACGTCAATCACCAGTTTAATCAACAGCATGGCAACAATTGCAGTTGCCCTACTGCTCGTCTACCTCGGCCTTGCGGTCGCAGTCGCGCTCTTTCATTCAGAACCCGAGCGCAGGAAGGATGCACGATCCGTGCTAACTTCCTTGATACGTTTGCTTCGACGTGGCCGCCGCTAGGTCAAGTTAATTGAGTTTCTAGGCTCGGCAGTTGATGTCCTTCAGTCAAGCAATAGGTGCATAGTGAGAAATGTGGAGAGAGTGGGCCTATTACATGCTGAAGGTCCTGGACTGATGGCAGCTGCCGGTTAATGCTGAGGTAGCTCCAAGTGGCGGTCGTAGTCGGCGTCACCAGGGTGCAGCAACCGGTCGATGCGGTCCGCCGGGATCGAGTTGAAGTAGTCCACTCCGCCATGAACATCTGCTAGGCCGAGAGCGGCTCCAACGAACAGGTTGGCCAGAGTCGGACCTGTGTCGTGTTGCGCGAGCCCAGAGAAATCGAGCAGGGTGACGATGATCGTCGGCCGCCCCAGCGTGCGCAGTTTGCCGCCAAGTCCCTCGTCGTCATCAGCGTGGGCCCAGTAGATGGCCTCGCCTCCCCAGCAAGACAGCAAAAGGTGAAAGGAGTGGGCCTCGCTGTCGAACACGCCGGCGGGCAATGCCAGGCAAATCTGATCGCGGCGCGGATCGTTGGCCTTGCAACTAGCCTGGGTGGTGAAGTGGTGAGTCTCGCTGAGCTTGGTGTGATCGGCTTCGGTGAGGTAGCCGTAGTCACGGGCTTCGGTCAGGCGAGTCTGGACCAAAGCCGGGCTGAGCGTGCGAAGCCCATGTGCCTGGATGTTGGCCGCTTCGTGCTCAAGCAAACGGGTGCAGTGGAACGCCCGGACAAGGTAGCCGTCGAGCAGCCCGCAAACCTCGTCCTCGTACTGTTCAACGGCCAGATCGCCAGTGCAGTCGGTGGTCCCGCGGGCTTCCTCGGTCAACTCCCGCACCCGCCCCGCGAGCACAGTTGGCCAGGTGCCCGGGTTGTCGAGGTCGACGATCCGACTGGTATTAGGCATAGCCCGGAAGCATAGGACGGGGTCAGCTAGCGTCAGCCGTAGTAGACCCGATCGGGGGTAGCGGCGTTCTCGGTCGGCTGCCTTCTGCAACAGCGGTACCCATCGGCCTGACGGCTGAGGTCCCGGGCCGTCCTAGTTCGGCCTGGGACGATGCTCGCGGATCTGGTCGTAGCGAACGGTAGACGTGATCCACTCCCCGTCCGGCAGTTGCATGAAGTTGATCGTGACCGACTTCCTGTTCACCCGGACGACCTCGGCCCAGCCGACCTTGTCCTGCACCAAGTCGCCGTTCTTGATCGTGTCGGGGCCGCAGTCGGTTGCCGTGCCGTCGGTCAGCTGCTGTTGGCGCAGGGCGCGCCAGTAGGCGAGTTGGTTCTCAAGGTGGGCGATCTCCTCCCTCGCACGCGTGCTCCACTCGGGGACGGGACGGCGACCTTCTCGACCATCCTGGGCGGCGGTGTCCGCGGGCTGCTCGTCGCATTCGTTGAGTGCGCGTTGCCACCTGCGCAACTCCGCTTCCAGGGTGTGGATTCGGCGGGCGACGCGGAGCGGGTCTTGACGGTGCTGCATGTGTTTTCGTGCGGTGTCCGCGCGGCGGCTGGTGCACTCGGCGGTGACCGCGAGTTCGGCGCTCTGGCCGAGTTTGGTCCAGCCCCGTTCCCGGCGGCGCAGATCGCGTGCGTAGCTGTGGTGACCGACCAGCAGGGGCTGGCCGTTGTCCGGGAAACAGCGTTCGGCCTGCTCGGCCAGACTGGCCGCGGTGTTGTGCTGGCCGGTGGCCTTGGCCTGCAGCGCCTCGGCGCGCTCGCACATCCGGTCGGCGCGCTCGGCCTCGGAGACGCGCATGTCCCGCGGGGTGTTGTCCAGGTGCACCGCGACCCGGTAGCCGGCCTGGCGGAGACACTCGGCCGCGTGCTCGATCTGCCCGCGGCGGGCCGGTTTGTCGCGGCTCATGCGGATGTACCAGGCGCCGTCGTCTCCGTTCGGTGTCACGATGTGCCGGGACCACCGCCAGCCGAGTCCGGCGCGCCCGAGCAGCTCGCTGGCGCGATCTCCCTTGGAGGTTCCGCCGAGGATGGTCCCCTGTTCGTAGGTGTGCCAGATGGTCAACTCCCTCGTCCCGGGTTCCCGCGCCGGTGTCGAAGAGTTCTCGGTGTTCATGTCGCTGTCCGTCCATTGTGGATCCGGGTGATATCGGTTCGAGGTAGCCCGGGGTGCTGCGGGCACAGCCGGTTCTGCCTGGGCATCGGCTGTGCCGGGGCCGCGCGGCCAGCGTGGCGCGCGAGTTGGGGACGGGTCCTAGACTGAGCACCTGGTGCCCTTGGGCGCCGGGGTCGGTGCTCCTTGTGGGTGTCGATGTTTGGAGAGGCCCGGCGGGTGAGTTGCCGCATCCCTTGGGATGTTTCACCCGCCGGGTTCCACCACCGACCCGTTCACCACGGCTGGGTTCCGGGAACCGCTGGCCGGTCAGGCAAACGCCATTTCCGCAACCTGCTGCTGCTGGTCACCGTCGGGCGCCTCGGTGGCGGCCAGGTCGGCTGGCTCGGGGTTCGCCGAGGTTGCCTCCAGTCGCCCAAGGATGAGATCGGCGACGGTGAGCACCCGGTGCGCGCTGGCGTGGGCGGTGTCGCGGTCGGTGGCCCAGTGCGCCACGTAGGGCACGGAGTAGGACAGGCTGTCCAGGCCGCAGACCGCGGTTACGATGCAGGCCACGGACTCTGCTTCGACCTCGCACAGCGCGCGGAGAGCTGCGGGTCGGGTGTCGTGCTCGCAGAGGATGTGGGCGAGTTCGTGGGTGAGGGTCTTCGCCGCCTGCGCGCAGGCCAGATCGCCCCGGATGGTTACCTGTCGGCGGGTGAAGTTGGTCCGGCCGTTGGCGGGGCCGCAGTCGCCCCGGTCGAGGGTGTAGCCCAGGGCGCGGATCTGGTTGGCGATGCCGTCCCACAGGCCGGCCGGAGCGTCACCGGCGAGCGCGCGCGGCTGCGCGACGGGCGCCGGGGCGGGCGGGGTGTCTTGGAGCTGGGAGACGTCGACGACGGGGACGAGCATGAACCCGGACAGGGTCTTGCGCTGCTCGGGCTTCTCATCGGTGGTGGCCGCCGTGGGCGTGGTGGTCTGGTCGGGGTTGGGCTTGCGGAACACCGGCTTCCAGATTTGGATCTTGTGGGTTCCTTTGCGCATGTAGCCGTAGCCGAGCTGTTTCCACTCCGAGTGGGGGCGGACGTCCCTGGCCTCGGGGCACTGCTCCAGGATCATGATCAGGTTGTTGAGGCTGTAGCGGCGCAGCCACGCGCGGGCGGCGATGAGCTGGTGCCAGCCCTCGGCACTCATCAGCTTGTCGACGCCGTCAAGCAGCTGTTGCCGGGCTGCGGAGATACGTTCTTCCCGTTCTTCGGGGGTGAGGCTGCGACGGCTGGTGTGGCGGGTCTTCGTGGCGGTGGACATGGCGACCTCCAAAAGGGGTTGGGTCGGGATGTGGAGAGGGCGCGCGGTGGGGGTTGCCGTCCCCGGTCCGCACACAGGTGTCCTGTGTGGACAGAGCAAAGGTGTTGCCGGGCGCAAGGTTCAGGGCCCGCTCGGGGCCTGCACAGCCCCGGGGTGTGTGGTCAGGAGATGCAGAATCCGACCTGACCGGTCTTGCAGTGCGGGCACGGGACGGTGCCGTTGTCGCTGACCTCGCCGAGGGTGTCGAAGTCCCAGCCACGGGCAGTGGTGTCGCCTTCGGGCCGGAACAACCACGATCCGGACCCGGCGCCCCACCGGCTGCCACAGGCTGCGCACTCGGCCTGGCAGTGCTCGGCGCCGAAGCCTTCGGTGTCCAGGGCGCGCAGCCCGAGGCGTTCGGCGACGACATCGGGGTGTTCGTCGGGGTCGACGTTCATGGCGGCCGCGCCGACCAGGGTGAAGAAGAGATCGCCGACCAGGCCGACGAGGTACCAGCCGGCCGGAACGATGTGGCTGCGCTCGGTCAGCTCCCACTGGTCGGAGTAGGCGTGCCCGGTCCGGGCCAGGTGGTCGAGTGCCTCGCGGGAATGCCAGTACCGCACGCCCAGGACTACGAAGGGCCGCAGCACGTGCACGGCGAGAAGTCGGCGGCCGGTGTTCAGGTAGGCATCGGTGTACGGCTCGGACCAGACCGTGCGCACCTCGGCCAACCCGGTTCGGGCCAGCGCGTGCAGGACACCGGCAGCGTCGCAGGCGGCGATGTCCGGCCGGTCCGCGCGCGGGGGGACATCCGGGCGGAGGTCGGCCATGGGGACCGGGGTGTACGGCGTGACGGCGTAGGCCGCTGCCTCGGACGCAGCCAGCAGCAGCGCGTCGTTCAGGCGACGGCCCCAGGGCCGGTCTGCCTCGGCGAGCACGGCGCGAATCGTCTCTTCGGCATCAACGTTCAGAGAGTAGTCGGAGACATGAGTGTCAATGCAGGTCATTGCAGTCATCCCCTTTGAGGGATCAGGCGGATATTTGGAGAGTGAACCGTCAGCTTCCAGGGTTGCCGTCCCTTTGCTTGACACCTTCGACGCTACCCTGAATTTCGGAAAATACAAGAGGGAATTCGGGTGATTGTCATGATTCTTTTCAGTCTAAATAGGTGCGACATACGCATTGCCAATGGTTCGATTCGCCCAATTTTCCCTGGGGACAGGAATGGTCGGCGTCAATGAAAGGCGAGGTCCTGAAGGAATGACAAGTTCGATTAGATATTTGCTGGGAGTTGGACGACCGGCGGAGGCTGGTCGTCGACCATCACCGGGCACACCGCCGCCGCGCCCAACCTGTTCAGATGCCTACCAGCAGGCGAGTCGGCCCCAGCATCGGTAGCCCCGCAGGCGGCAGCTACCGGGGACTTCGATGGTCGGCATCCCTGCCTGCCTAGCTGGACGGGTGCGAGGAAGCCCGGGTGGCACCTCATCGGGACTGTAGGACCGGCGTCGGCGAGATCGCACCGCCACGGGTCATAGGCCCTACGCGTGGTCAGCTCGGATCGGAATTCGATTCCGGCTTTTCCCTAACCTGGCCTGCCGGAAGGCACGTTCCGGCCGAGGCGTTCCATATCCTCGACGAGCTTCTCGGTGTCACGACTCGGGTGTTGTTCGATGTTGCACAGGCTGGCGATCAGCAGTGCGTACGTGCGCCTGATGGCATCGAATTGTCCTAGCCGGGCCTGTGTACGGATGATACTTCGGTAGATGTCCTCATTATAGGGGTCGAGTAGCCGTGCGCGCTCCAGCAATCGCAGCCGGATGTCGGGATCGGCTTCGGCGCGAAGGAGAAAGCCGAGGGCGTCCAGGGCATCGCGGCGGGCGGCTTCCCTCGGCGCGTCCAGCCAGGTTCTGCTGAGGTCCTCGGCCAGGTCGCCGCGGTAGAGGTCGAGAGCCTCGGCCAGACCGCGGTGGCGGGCCTCGGTGGATCGGTCTCGGCTGGTGATGGTGCTCTGGAAGCGGTGGTAGTCGGTGCTGACCAGGGTGTGGTCGAGGTGGTAGCGGCCGTCGTGGTTGCGGATCAGGTTGGTGATCTGGCCGCCGGTTGCCGTGCTCATGGCGTGGCGGAGCCGGGAGAGCGTGTAGTGCATGGCGTTGTAGGGGCGGGCGGTGGGGCTCTCCGGCCAGACGGCCTCGTTGAGGGCCTCGCGGCGGACACCGCGCGGGTGCAGAGCCAGGAAGACCAGGACTTCCCACTGCTTGCCGGTCAGCGCGCCGGTGAGGTCATGCGGTTCGCCGTTGTCGACCCTGTTCAGCCGGAGTGGCCCGAACACCTGGAGCCGCAGCGGGACAGCGTCTTCCTCGGTTTCTCCGGGGCCGGCTGGCGTCGCCGCGATGGTGGGTGCGGTGTTGGCCGGGGTGGTCGTCGTGGACCGGGTCGGTGTCGCTTCGGAGGTGGTGGCGGTGGTTTCGAGGGCGGTGGCTTCGGCTCTCGCCGGTTCGGGCGGGGTGGCCGGGTGTTCCTCCGGGGTGGCGGCCTGGTGCAGCACCGCGAGCACGTCGGCGGTGTCGGTGGCGGGCAGGGTGAACAGGCGGATGCCCGCGAGCTGACCTTCTTGGTTGGACTCGGTGGCTGAGGTGGTGCCGTCCGGTGCGACGTGGACGGTGGCCCCGTGGGGCCAGGGGCCGAGCAGGATGGCGGCCAGGTTGAGGGCGGTGCCGTGGTCGAGGATCGCCTGGAGTCGATGCTGGCCGGCGGTGGGCCGGGCGAGCAGGACGAGCTGCTCGCGCTCCGGTGGGAGTTGGCGGGTTTCGGTGATCAGGCGCGTGTGGGTGAGCAGTGCCGCCTCCATCTCCTCCAAGGCGGCCTGCAAGGTCGGGGTCACGGTGATCGCCCCGGGCAGGCACGTGGTGTCGAGCCCGTCGAAGACGGTGTCCGCGTCGTTGCGTGGCAGCAGGATTCGCGTCCGGCGCTGGTGCTGGGCGGCGGTGGTGAGCAGGTGGAGCAGCAGGGCGCGGGCTGCTGCGGCGGCGCCGGGGCCCTGCAGGCCAAGGCCGTGGGTGGCGGCCAGGTTGAGGGCGAGTTCATGGCCGTCGCGGACGCCGAGGACGGCCTGACCCGGAGGAAGGGCCGGCGTGGATGGTGCGGCGGGGAGGGCGTGGTCGTGGACGATGCGCAAGGCGCGGACGACCGGGGCGAGGGGCTGGTGCAGGTCAGCGCGCTCGCCGCTGCCTATTCGATAGCGGCGGCGCTTCCGGAGGGCGAGGGTGGCCAGCGCGGCGGTGACTGCGGTGGCCAGGCCGAGGCTGACAAAGGCACCGGTGGACAGCTCGAACCCTGCCTCGGCCGGGGCCGGATCACCACGGTCCGCGGGCTCGTTCGGGGCCGGAGTTGGCGGTGCTGAAGGGGGTGGAGAAGGCGGGGCTGGAGGTGGTGTTGGAGGTGGGGGCGGTGGTGGCGCGGTGATCCAGAGTTGCCAGCCGGGACGGAGTTGGTCCGGGTTGGTCCAGGCGCGGCCGTCGGGTTGGGGGCGGTGGTGGTTGTCCTCCCACAGTCGCCACCAGCCGCCGTGGTGGCCGTACTCCCGTTGCGCGATCGTGGAAGCGGTCTCCCCGGCGGTGACCGTCACGGTGTGCGTCCCGGCCGGTGGCGTGTTCGGGGCTGGTGGTGGAAGCAGGAGCACGTCGCCGGGGTAGAGCAGGTCAGGGTTGGGGATGCGGTCGGCGTTGAGGCGGTGGATCTCGTTGTAGCGGCGGGGATCGCCGAGGTGGGTGTGGGCCAGGCTGGTCATGGTGTCACCGGGCCGCACAGTGACCCGAAGGCATTCCGGGCGCACCGCCGGATCCGCCGTTCGTCGATGCGCCAACCCGCCATCGACAGTGAACGGCTTGCTGTCGCTGGCTTTCCTGGCCTCGGTGACGCGGTCGGGGTCGTGCACGGCGGTGGCCACTGTTCTCGACCCGGTGGCGGGCAGGGCCAGCGCGGACTGGGGCAACAGCGCGATGAGGACCGTGGCGATCAGTCCGGCGATCCACCGCCGCGGACCGACCCCGCCGCGCAGGGTGCGGATGCCGTGGCGCAGTTGGTGGATGGTCTCGGCCAGGACCAGGCCGAGCATGGCCAGCCAGGTCAACCAGAGCACCACCAGCAGCAGATCGGGGATCAGGGTGCCGGCGCCATAGGCGAAGCGCAGCCGGTGCCAGGCCGATTCCAGCCAAGGCAGGATCTCCTCTCGCCGCGGCAGGTCCTCCAGCCCCGGTAGCTCGTCGGGCAGCAACTGCCGCGGGTCGCTGCCCACTGCCAGCAGTCCGATCGGCAGGCCCACCACCAGCGTCAGCACAAGCAGCACCGCGCCCAGGCCGCGGGCGATGTCGGCCCAGCCGCGAGGTCCTGCCCGGCCGTCCATCACCGGTCCCGACGAAGCGGTGTTGGTCCGGTGCCGATGTCGAGTCCGGCGGTGGCGGTGCCGGTGACGGTGTAGTGGGAACCGAGTAGCCCGATCCGGGCCGGCTCGGTGCAGCGCACTTGGATCCGCACGGTGCGGGCGGAGGTGATCTCCACCGTGCCGGGGCAGCCAGCGCGGGCCAGGTGGCCGCGGGCCGCGGTGTGGGCGGCGGGGATGTCGAGTTGGATCGGGGTGCTGCGGGTGTCCACGGCGGTCAAGGCCGCGCGGGCGGTTTCGGCGGCGAGGGCATCGGCGCGGGAGTAGGCGCGGATCTTCCCGGTGCCGTCCACGACCAGGGCGAGCACCAGCACCAGGGCGAAGCCGAGGATGGCGTCATGACGCTGACCGCCCCGCGGGGTTCATGTCCGGCCTCGGAAGGGATCCAGGGGGCTGGTGAAGGTGTCCTGGAGGGTCTTGCTGCCGGGTATGGGGAGGGTGAGGTCAGCCAGTTCGGCCACGCAGGTCACCGTCGCGGACACCATGGCCGGTTGGCCGGGCGGGACGGTGAAGCCGGAGGTGTCCACGGTGACGGTGAGGCTGCGGCAGTGCAAGTGCTGTTCGGTGAGCACCCGGCGCGCCGTGGCGATGGCGGTGTGCTGGGCCTGGGGGGCGGTGCGGGCCAAGGAAGCGGTGCGGGATGCGGCGATGGCGGCGTCGGTGACCACGGTGTGGGCGAGCATGATCCGGCCGGCGGCGATCAGGACGGTGGTGAACAGCAACAGGACGGGGATGGCTGCGGCGGCGAACTCCACGCTGACCGACCCGGCCGCGCTCCCGCGCCGGGGGTGGCGGCGGGTCATCGCGGGTTCCCGGTGTCGTCGAGGGTGGTGAAGCGTTCCTTGGCGCCGGTGACGCTGCGGGTGATGCGCAGGTCCAGCCCGGGGATCGGGACCAGGCGGAGCACGGTGGCGGTGACCTCCACGCGCACGGTGGTGGCCGTGCTGCCGGTGGTGCTGACCGCGGTGTTGGTGATCAGGCCGTTGCCGGTGCGCTCCAGGAAGGAGCGGGCGGCGGCCTGTCCCTCAGCCGGGGTGCCGGTGAGCGTGCGTGCTGTTTGCAGGCCGTGCTGGGCGGCGGCCTGGCACAGGCTGCGGGCGTACCAGTACACCCCGGCCTGTGTGGCGCCGGAGAACAGTAGGAAGAACAGGGGTAGCAGCACCGCCAGTTGCACGGTCGCCGCCCCGCGGTCCTCCCATCGGCGCCGCGGCGCCGGGCTACGTCCTGTGTGGACGGTGGTGTTGTTCATGGTGGATCCCGGTTTAGGGCAGTTGGTCGAGGTACTTCTGGGCGATTGCCTTGTAGGCGGCCCAGACGATCAGGGCCACCGCGACACCTAGGGCGATGCCGATGGCGATCTCCACCGTTTCCACGCCGTCGTCCCCGCCCCGGCGCCTGCCAGCACGGCGACGCAGGGTGGTGGTGGCTTTCTCGGCCAGGTCGGTGACGGTGAGGACGAGCTGGAGTGCGAGCCGGTGCGGGAGGAGTTTCCAGCGGTCCGGGGCTCGGGGTGCGCGGAGCATGAGGTGTCCACATCCCTTCTACAGTCGGGCGATCAGCGGGTAGACGATGACGATCAGGAAGCCGATCAGCAGGCACGCCAACGGTCCGACGAGCCGTTCGGAGCGGCGGTTGGCCTCTTCCCGGTCGGCGGCCAGGGTGGCTTGGCGCAGTGCGGCGGCTTTGGCGGTCAGGGTGGTGTAGACGGCGGCGCCCTCGGCGGCGGTGGCCAGGATGTCGGCCAGCTCGACCACCGCGGGCACCCGGAACCGTTGTCCCCACTGGGCAAGGGCGTCCCAGGCGGGAGTGCCGGTGAGGCGGGCGCGGTGCAGGATCGCGCGGATCTGGCCGAGGACCCAGCCACTGCCCAGGGAGGCGGCCTCGCCGAGCGCTTGTGCCGCTGCGGCGCCGGCGGCGCGTTCCTGGGCGACCAGTTCGAGGTAGGAGGCCAGGGTGCGGGTGAACTCCGTCCGCGCCGCGGCCGCGTCCCGGGTGATGTGGGCGCCCGGGAGCAGTGAGGCGGCGGCCATGGCGACCGCGGTCAGCAGGGTGACCGTCACGATGTCCAGCTCGACGACGACACCGAGAACAATGGCGGTGAGCCCACCGAGAGCAGCCCAGGCGAGCCTGGCCGCCACGTAGCGGGTGACCGTGCGCTCCAACAACTCCAGGTCCAGCACCGGCACGCCCCACCACCGGTTGGATGTTCGCGCCGAACGCTCCGCGAGCCCGGCCAGGACGCGCGCCGGCCATGATGGCCGACGAGTCCCCTGTGTCGTACTGGCCTGGGGTGCGTCGTGGTGGTTCTGCACGCGGGCCATGGCCGCGGCGATGTTGAGCGGGGCCGGTGGCGCTATCGCGATCACCAGCAAGGTGACGGCGAGCCCGGCGCAGACTCCGAGGATCAGGGCGTTCACGGTGTCCACCGCCGTGGTGCTCGGCCGAGGAAACGCGGGCGGTACAACAGAAATCCTGGTTCCGGGCGGGGCCGGGTCAAGGCGGCCAGCCACACGCAGGCCAGCGCGAGGAACCCCAGCGCCAGGGCCAGCCACAACTGCCCGACGAGCGTGTTGAAGGGGGTGAGGTAGTCCTCGGTGAAGACCGACAAGGCGGCGGTCATGGCGGCGATGATGCCCAGCAGCGCCCGCACACTGGTGCGGACTTTGGCGCGATCGGCTTCGACTTCGCGGCGGGCGGCGACGTCTTGTCGTAGCGACTGTGCCAGCTCGGTGAGGATGGGCAGCAGGCCGCGGCCGCCGCTACGCAGGCGCAGGAGCAGGCAGGCCACGACGCGGTGGGCTGCGGCGTGGTCGAGGTCGCGGGCGAGGGCCCACAGCGCCGGTTCCGTCCCGCCGGCGCGGGTGCGCGCGGCCAGGGCTTGGACGTGGTCGGCGATCGGGGCGGGGGCGGTGCGGGCGCTGGCGGTCAACGCCGACTCCAGCCCGCCCGCGCCGGAGCCCAGCAGATCGGCCACACGCCGGATCCACTCGGCCAGCGCCTCCAGGGTGATGATGATGTCGCGGTTGCCGGGCTGGGCCACCGCGCGCGGCACCAGCACCACCCCGATCGCCGCCGCGACCGCGGCCACCGGCCAGCCGCTGACCCACCACACCAGACCACCGGCACCGACAGCGGACAGCGTGGCCTGCGGCCGAGCCCCCCGACTCACCCACGCCCAGGCGTTCCACCTGCGGGGCGCCGCGCCGTCGCGGTCGGCGGGTAGGTCCGGGGCGCGCAGGCTGGTGGCGGCCAGCAAGACCGCGGCCGCCAAGGCCACACCCAGTACTGCGGGCAGGGCGGTCATGACAGATCCCGGCGCAGGAACGCGGGTTGCCAGTCGCCCTCGGTCTGGTGCAGCAGGCCGGGGTCGAAGCCGTGCCGGATCAGATCAGCCATCAACGCGGGGCTGGGTGGGTAGGCCGGGATGGCGCGGCCGTCCACTGGGCGGGGGCTGAACAGGTGGGTGAGGTCGGGGCGGCCGGTGTCCCCGACGGGACCGAGTTCGGCGATCTCGGTGACGTAACGCTGGCGACTGAACCGGCCGGAGTGCGGGTCGTGGTGGTCGACCTTGGCCAGCTGCACGACGAGGTCGATCGCGGAGGCGGTCCAGCGGTAGGCGGCCTCCACCGGCAGCGGAGGTGCGGCGAGTTGGCCGAGGGCGGCGATGCGGTCGGTGACCGCGGCCGCGGAGCCGGCGTGCAGGGTGCACATGCCGCCGGCGGCGCCGTTGCCCAGCGCGCGCAGCAGGGAGGTGACCTCCCCGGCCCGGACCTCACCGACCAGGACCCGGCTCGGGGAATGCCGCAATGTCTGTTTGAGGAGGTCGTCCAGGGTGACTTCGCCGGCGCCTTCGGCGTTGCCCTGCCGGGCCTCCAGGGGTGTGACCAGGGTGTGGGTGCCGAGGAGGTCCAGGCCCAGTTCGGCGTCGTCTTCGACGGTGATGAGGTGTTCGTTGGCGGGGATTTCCCGGGCCAGGGCGCGCAGGGCGGTGGTCTTGCCGGTGTAGGGGCCGCCGGTGACGACGATGTTCTTGCCCGCCCGCACCGCTGCGCGCAGGAAGGCGACCAGGAGGGAGTCCAGGGTGCCTGCCCGCACGAGGTCGTCCAGGCCGACGTCGTGGAGGCGGTGGCGGCGGATGGCGATCCGGGGGCGGTCGGTCAGCGACATCACCGCGGACAACCGCGCCCCGAGCACCCCGCCCGCGGGGATGCGGAAGGAGACCATCGGGTTGGCGGGGCTGAACTCGCGGGCGGTCTGGCCCATCCGGGCGGCCAGGTCGGCCACCATCGTGATCAGGGTGGCATCGGAGTCGGCCACCACATATTGCCAGCGTTCCAGTGACCCGTCGGCCAGCTCCAGCCAGACGCGGTCGTAGCCGTGGATGTGGATGTTTTCTACGTCTTCGCGTTCCAGCAAGGGAAGCAGCGCGCCCAGCCCGGCCATCGAGGCCACCACCGCCTGGGCGAGTTCCCGCTCGAAGGACAGCGGCACCGGTGGGCGGCCGGCTTGGGCGTTGCGCACGACCCAGGCGGTGATCTCCTCATGAGCCAGCGCCAGCATCCGCGCATGCTCCGCGGCCGGATCGCGGCTCTCCGGTGCGGGAGCATCGTGATGCTCCTATGGTTGTCAAGTCGTCTGCAGGGCCTGCATGTCGGCCAGGTCGGCCATCAACCGGGGATAGATCTCTCGGGCCAGATAGCGCTTGAGGCAGCGGATAAGGTGCTTCTTGGT